>JAATFE010000206.1 GCA_015655365.1 Terriglobales bacterium | reverse complement strand
CGGCGCGAACTCGAAATGGCGCAGGACCGCTTTCAGCAGGGCACGGCCAACAATGTCGAGGTGGTCACGGCCCAGGACGAACTGGCCCGCGCCGAGGAGAATTCCATTCTTGCCGTCTCCAGTCACGTGGATGCGAAAGTTGCCCTGGCGCGCGCCATGGGCGATACGGAAAAGAATGTCGTGCAATTCATGTGCAAACCCTAGAGGGTGTTTCAAAGTGCTGCCTTTACCGATCTGCACCGGTTCCAGTAACACCGGGCTAATTCGGAGTTGCTTTGTGTCAGGGCGCGACTTTAGTCGTGCCGAAAGATACGCGTAAAACAAGGGGCTTTAGCCCCTGCGGGAAAACGGAGACGAACAACCCAAAACCCGCAAGCGAGGTTTGAAGCGATGAAGCGAGTGATTCCTGTTTTGATTTTGCTGGCCGCTGCGGTTGCCGCCGGCGCGTACTTTTACCCGCGCCTGACGAAGAAGCCCGCGCCCGCCAATCAACTCACGCTGTCGGGCAACATCGAGGCTCACGAGAGTTTGGTGAGCTTCAAGGTGCAGGGCCGCATCGTCGCTTTGCCCATTGAGGAAGGCCAACAGGTGGCGCAGGGCGCTCTGTTGGCGCAGTTGGAAGACGCCGACTACAAGCAAAAGATCAGGGTCGACGAGGCCGGCGTCCGCGTGCGCGAATCGAACCTTGCGCTCACCCTGGCCGGGACTCGCGAGCAGGAAGTGAAGGCATTGCAGCAGAACCTGCTCGATGCGCAGGCCGACCTGGAGCAGAAGAAGCTCGACAATGAGCGCGCTCAAGGCCTTTTCACCAAGGACGAAGTTTCGGCGCAGGATCGCGATCTGGCCGCCACCGCGCTCAAGCGGGCCGAAGCGACTTTCAAGGCCGCGCAGCAGCGCTATAACGAGGCCGTCGAAGGCAGCCGCAAGGAAGACATCGCCATTGCGCGCGCCAATCTCAACCAGGCCAATGCCACGCTGGGCCTCTCTCGCGTCAACATCGACTACACCGTTCTGCGCGCTCCTTCTGCGGGCGTCATCACCGTGCGTCAGGCGGAATTGGGCGAGGTGGTCAGCCCCGGCGGCCCGGTGGTTACACTTGCCGACCTCGATCACATCTGGCTGCGCGCCTACATCGCGGAGACCGATCT
Source organism: Terriglobales bacterium (assembly GCA_015655365.1). Classification (GTDB taxonomy): domain Bacteria; phylum Acidobacteriota; class Terriglobia; order Terriglobales; family Acidobacteriaceae; genus Telmatobacter. The sequence goes on along the minus strand of JAATFE010000206.1, from coordinate 4,927 downwards.
GGGCAGCATCCATTGGGGCCAGGATGCGACCGTCACCACCGATACCTATCCCGGCAAGCAGTATCACGGACGCATCTCGTTCATCTCTTCGACCGCGGAGTTCACGCCCAAGAGCGTGCAAACCTTCAAGGAGCGCGTCACCCTCGTCTACCGCATCAAGATCGACATCGACAATCCCAATCACGAGTTAAAACCCGGCATGCCGGCCGACGCGCACATCGTTCTGGCGGTTGCCAAGTAATGGCGGAGGAGATCCAATCCGCGATTGTGGCCGAAGGGCTCACCAAGAGCTTTCCCGGTGTTTGCGCCGTGGACGCGTTGAGCTTCGACGTGCGCGCCGGAGAGATCTTCGGCCTCGTCGGTCCCGACGGGGCGGGGAAGACGACGACCTTGCGCATATTGGCGGGCATCATGGCCCCCGATGCGGGCAAGGCCACCGTTGCCGGCTTCAACGTGGTGCGCGATCCCGAGGGCGCCAAGCACGCGCTCAGCTATATGCCGCAGCGCTTCGGACTCTACGAAGACCTGACCGTCGATGAGAATATCGGCTTCTATGCGGACCTTTTCGGAGTGAAGAGAGCCGAGCGCAACGCCCGCTCTACGCAGTTGTTGGAAGCGGCGGACATGAGCGAATTTCGCAAGCGCCTGGCAGGCAAGCTATCGGGCGGCATGAAGCAGAAGCTCGGCCTCGTCTGTGCTCTGATTCATCGGCCCAAAGTCATCTTGCTGGACGAGCCCACCACCGGCGTCGATCCCGTCTCGCGCCGCGACTTCTGGCGCATTCTGTATGAGCTGATCGCGGAAGGCGTCGCGATTCTCACTTCCACCGCTTATCTCGACGAAGCCGAGCGCTGCCATCGCGTCGCCTTGCTGCATCAGGGCAAACTGCTCTTCTGCGATACGCCGGCCAATCTCAAGGCCGGCTTCGGCAAAGGTGTTTTGTCTGTCACCTCGCCGGAGCCGCGCCAATTGCGCAGCCAACTGGAGCGCGCTGACGGGCTTTCCAGCCTTGTGTTGACCGGCGATGGCCTGCATGTTGTGGTGGACGATGCAGCCCGGCGCATTCCCGAATTCGAAGCGCTCTTGAAACGCGCCGACGTCCCCTTCGACGCTATTCAACAGGTCGCCCCCACCATCGAAGACCTTTTTGTGGACGCGGTCGGCGGCGGAGGCTCAGCCCATGCCTGAAGCTGAATACTCGGTCGCGGTGGAGAACCTGGTGAAGCGCTTCGGCGATTTTGTGGCTGTCGATCGCCTCTGCCTCGATGTGCGTAAAGGCGAGGTCTTCGGTTTTCTCGGGCCCAACGGAGCAGGGAAGTCCACCACCATTCGCATGTTGTGCGGCCTGCTCAAGCCCACTTCGGGCCGCGCGCAAGTCGCGGGCTTCGATGTGGCCCGCAATCCTGAAGCTGTGCGCCAAAATATCGGCTACATGTCGCAGAAATTCTCGCTCTACAACGACCTCAAGGTGATCGAAAACCTGCGACTCTTCGCGGGGCTCTATAGTGTGCCATCGAAAGACCTGCAATCGCGCATCGAATGGGCGTTGGAGATGGCCAACCTTAAAGGGCAGGAGAATCTCATCACCGGCACGCTGCCCGGCGGCTGGAAGCAGCGATTGGCGCTGGGTTGCGCCGTCCTGCACAGGCCGCCCATCATCTTTCTCGACGAGCCCACCTCCGGCGTCGACCCCATCTCGCGCCGCCAGTTCTGGGACCTGATTCACCAGATGGCCGAGCAGGGCGTAACGGTTTTTGTCACCACGCACTACATGGAAGAGGCGGAGTATTGCAACCGCCTTGCGCTCATCTTTCGCGGCAAGATGGTGGCTCTGGGCACGCCTTCGGAATTGAAGCGCGACTCGATGCAAGGCGAACTGTTGCTCATTGAGTGTGAGCCGCTCAGCAAAGCGTTGGAGGCATTGCAATCCGCTCCCGGCGTAAGTGACGCCGCGGTCTTCGGAAACGCGCTGCATCTGGTGGTTCCGGATGCCACCGCGGCCATTCCGCAGATCAAGCAATTCCTGGCCGATCGAGGCCTCGCGGTTACGCGTGTCGAAAAGATTCGCCCCAGCCTGGAAGATGTTTTCGTCTCACTCACCACGTCGCGCGAAGTGCGGGAGGAGCAGAAAGCATGAGCTTCACTCGCCTGTTGGCCGTGGCCAAAAAAGAGATCGTTCAGATTCTCCGCGACTCGCGCAGCCTGATCATTGTGGTCATCATGCCAGTGACCCTGATGCTGCTGTTCGGTTACGGCGTCAATCTCGATCTGAAGGGCCTGCCCGTTTTTGTGTACGACCAGAGCGGCAGCCAGCAAAGCCAGGACCTGCTGAAGCGCTTCCAAGCGAGCGAGTATTTCAAAGTGGTCAAGGTGGTCGACGGCTACCCGGCCATCACCCGCGCGCTCGACGACGGCCACGCCAAAATGGGTATCGTGATTCCGTGGGATTTCTCGCTGCGCTTGCAGGCTGGCGGTTCGGTGCCGGTGCAGGCGCTCGTTGACGCCACCGACGACAACACGGCCAATGTGCTCATTGGCTATGCGCAAGCCGTGGTGCAGGGCTACTCGTCCGACATTCAACTCAACTGGCTTCAGCAGCGCGGTCAGGCCATCCAGCCCACTCCGGTGAGCATGCAGACGCGCACATGGTACAACGAGGACCTGGAAAGCAGCGCTTTCATCATTCCCGGCGTGCTCGCTTTGGTCATGTCGGTGATCGGCGCGTTCCTCACCTCGCTGACCATCGCGCGCGAGTGGGAGCGCGGCTCCATGGAGCAGTTGATCTCGACGCCCGTCAGCGCCATGGAGATCATGCTGGGCAAACTTACGCCCTACTTTGTCCTCGGCATGTTCGATGTATTGGTTTGTGTTCTCCTCGCAATCTACTGGTTTCACGTGCCCTTCCGCGGCTCTTTTGTCACGTTGCTGATTAGCTCCGCGCTGTTTTTGGTGGTCGTGCTCTCGCTCGGGTTCTTCATCTCCGTTGTCGCCAAAACGCAGTTCGCCGCGTGCCAAATCGCGCTGCTGGCCACCTTCCTTCCTGCCTTCCTGCTGTCGGGATTCCTGTTTTCCGTCGACCAGATGCCGCCGTTTCTGCAACTCGTCACGCGCATCATTCCCGCGCGCTACTATGTCTCGGCTTTGAAGAAGATTTTCCTCAAAGGGACGCCCATGGCCATGCTCTCCGCGGAGTTGGTCCCCTTGGCTGTGTTTGCCTTCGTGCTGGCGCTGCTGGCTACGCGCACGTTCCACAAGAGGCTTGAGTAATGGAGATGCGTATGCTGGGGCGCCTCAAGCAGATGTTGATCAAGGAGTTCATCCAGGTCTTTCGCGACAAGCGGACGCGCGTCATTCTGTTTGTCCCGCCGATCATCCAGATGCTCGTCTTCGGCTACGCGGCCACCTACGAAATTCATCACGTGTCCACCGTCGTGCTCGATCTGGACCACAGTCAGGAGAGCCGTGAGCTGGTTTCGCGCTTTACCTCGAGTCCCTATTTCGACGTGCAGCGTCAACTGACCGACTCGCGTCAGGTTCGCGACCTCATCGATCAGGGCAGGGCCACCGTTGGGCTTGAGATCGATGCCGGCTTTGCCCAGAAACTGCGCAAGGGAGAGACCGCGCCATTGCAAGTGATTGTGGACGCCACCAACTCCAACACGGCCCTGATCTCATCCAACTACGTGGCGCAGATTGCTCTCGGCTTTGCCGAAGATTACCAGCAGGACCGCATCTACCGCATCGCGCCGCAATTTGTCTCCGCTATCCCCTCGGTGGGGCTGGAGCCGCGCCCCTGGTACAACGCCGCATTGAGCAGTCGATGGTTCTTCGTTCCCGGAGTGATCGGCAGCCTGACGCTCGTCCTGGTGATCACGCTGACGGCCTTTGCCGTGGTCCGCGAGCGCGAAATCGGCACCCTCGAGCAAATCATGGTCACGCCCATCCGCCCGGCCGAGTTCATCCTCGGCAAAACGCTGCCGTTCTTTTTGATCGGCGTGGCCGATGTCTCCCTGATTGCGTTGGTCGGCTCGCTCTGGTTCCAGGTGCCTTTCCGCGGATCGATCGGCGTGCTGGCGCTCGGGTCGATCCTCTTCATCCTCTGCATGTTGGGCGTGGGGTTGCTGATATCGACCGTCTCCTCCACCCAGCAGCAGGCCATGGTGACCGCTTTCTTCTTCATCATGCCGGCCATCACTTTCTCGGGCTTCGGATTCCCCATCAGCACCATGCCGCAGTGGATGCAGGACTTCAGCTATTGCATCCCACTGCGCTATTTCCTGATTGTGCTGCGCGGCACCTACCTGAAGGGCGTAGGGATGGACATCCTGTGGCCGCAGATGGCCGCCATGGCTGCCATGGCGTTCGGCTTGCTCACCGTCTCGATTCTCCGCTTCCACAAGGCGCTGGACTGAGACTCCGGGTCCGCGCTCCCCGGCCCGCGCAAGCGCAGAAATCCGCCCAAAAAGACGGTAAAATCACACCTTCAAGCAGCCTCGCCGCCTTTGATGTTACTTTACCCTTTGGTTGCGTTCTTGCCGGGCGGATGAGCTTTGCCGCAGGGCAGAGCTCATCCGCCCGGCGAGAGCGGGGAAGGTTGCGGAGCTGGCCAAGAGAGTCAGGGAGCTCGGGTTTTTATGATGGAATTTCACATTGCGCGAAGTGCGCGTGAACGCTACCAGTTCGCGGAGTCTCTTTTTTCCTATACGGGGAACGTGGTTTTTGCCAATCTGGCCGCCTGCCGCGAGTTTGCCCACCGGATGAACCTTGTGCGCGACGTGCAGAAGTTCCCCGAGCGGGCGGTTCATGCCGGGCAGCTTTACGCCATGGGCCTCATCGACGAGGCCAGCCACGTCTTGATGGCGCGCTATCGCGAGCAGTTCGACCCCGAGGTCATGACCGCCGCCCTCTCCTGGTTCTCCGCCCAGGT
>JAATFE010000078.1 GCA_015655365.1 Terriglobales bacterium | reverse complement strand
GCGCCAGCCAATGGATGCACGCCGACAAAAAGCCCATCGTCGATGCCGTTGAATTCGACAGCCTTTCCGTAGGGCGAGGCGATTACGTGCGGATGGCCGACGACTGTGGTTGGTTGTCCGCCGAGCGAATCGATCCGGTCGAAACGCCAGACGGTGGCTTGAGGGATTGCTGCGTCGGCTGCGGTTGGGGCTGTTTGCGCGTGCACTGAAATTGCGGACGTTAACTTTTGTAAAGAAGCGGGACCGAGGGTGGCACAGATTCCCAATGCGACGACAGCGATCGCGGAGAGAAGAATGTTTGAGTTGCGCATAAGGAAAACCTCTGTTGTAAAAAACACTCGATTGGATGCGCAGCAATCATCGCAGGCGGCGGTTGGTGTTGCCAAACCGCGCAATCACACAGCGTGGGACGATCGACTTCGGGCGATTGCGTGGGGTTGAATCGAACGCCTATAATTCGCGCGATTTGCATTCAATCTTTTGTTTGTTCTCTGCAAATTTCTACTGCCTGCGATTGGTCCATTTCGAGATGAGGAATATCGGTCGATGAGTCGTTCACGCGTGCTGTTTCTGCTGGTTTTTACGATGGGCATGGTGTTGGTTGCAAAGGGCCAGGCTCTGGAATCAAACTGCTGTTCCTCCGCAGTTTCATCGCCGGCGACAAGCGAGCCTGGACTGCTCTTTTATCTTTCGGGCGATCATGGATTCAATGCGGACTATGCCGCAGGGCGGAATCCGGCGCCGAATTTTCTGAAGGATGTGAAAATTCTTCCCGGCGGCGCGAAGGGGTCCTACTTTCAGTGCGGCAACAATCAACTGATGTCGTATTGGGCGCCGGGCAACATCTATTCGCAGCGCGGAACGCTGTCGTTTTATTGGCGCTCGCGCGATGCGGTCGACCAGACGGAGTTTCCCATCTTTCGCGTGGGATATGCGGACCACTCGAGCTGGGACATGGTCTGGCTGCGCATTGACTATAACGGTCATGGATTCGATGCATTTGTGACCGACGTGAATCTTGGGCGGACACGCGCTTCCTACACGATGCCGAATTTTCCCAAGCCCAACGTGTGGGTTCACCTCGCGCTGGCGTGGGACGAGACCAGCGGCATCCGCTTCTATGTGAATGGCAAGCTCGCCGGGCAGAAGGACGCGACGGGGATGTTCGATGCGGGACTGGATCAGTTTGGGCCGCACTCGCGCATCATTGCACCGACGGGCGTGGAGAGCTCGTATAACTACGATCGCGGCGGCGACATCGACGAGCTGCGCATCTACGACCGGGCGCTCAGCGATGAAAACGTTGCCGCTCTGGCCAAGGGCGAGACCCCGCAGAACATTCCGCCGGTGACGCGCACCATGGAAGCGAAAGACGCGCAGCAGGAGTGGTGGCATCGTTACGGATGGAACCGGGCCAACGACATTCCCGCGCCATTGACCTCTGCCGCGACGGTTGTGCGCAAGGTGGAGATCCACGACGTGTACGATCTGAAGCGGTGGTGGTGGAAGGCGACGGACGGCATTCGCGAGACCACGTGGCCGGGCGTGTATAACCGCTCGCGCCTGGTGGGGCGCAACGATTATTTTCAGTTGCCGGATTGGGATTGCTATTCGCTTTCGGGCAAGGCCGTGACGTTCAACATGCCGGACGAGCCTTGGAACCACCTGGAGATTTCCGGCGGCGCATGGGGCGAGATGGCCCTGCTGAAGCACGATGCAGCGAGGGGAACCGACGCGGAGACGAGGCTCTTCGACCGTCCCAAGGGACAGGAGACGACATTCCACCAGTTCGATGAGCCGGTTACCGGAGAGAAGCTGCGCTTTACGAACGTGGAGCAGGAGACGCCGATTGGGGAGCTCTCGGCTTATTACGTGCATCCGGGCGCGGAGCCGAAGGGTGTTGCGCAACTCAGGTACAAGCTGACTTCGCGGATTGCTCCCGAAGGAAATCCATCGCTCAAGCCTCTGGTGGATTTTATCGACAACCGCTATCCGGCAGACGAGCGCATGACGATGGTGGCCATGCCGGGCGGCATTGGCGGAGAGAAGCGCAAGGCAGCGCAAACGGGATTGCCCATCGTGCATATCCTGATCCCCGCGGATTTCCGGTCGATGCCGGTGGACGTGGGACATGGATTCTCGTACGGATGGGAAAACATGGACGGCGGGCTCGACGGCATTGCGATCGATCTTCCCGTGATGCATTTGAAGGCCACGCACGGCGCGTATATCCCGATGAATATCCAGGTCAAGGATCCATTGTGGCCGATGCGGGATATGCTCAATTTCAGCTTCTCAGTGAAGCCCGATGAGCCGCACACGCTGTGGCTGGATACGCGGGACCGCATTCTTCCCAACGGCAAGAGCCTCTACATCACCATTGCCGCGGCGGGTGGGGACTTTGACACCGCGGCGCTGGAGGGTGCGGAGGTGCGGTTGATCTTCAAGCCGTGGAAAGAGGCGGCGAAAGAGCATGTTGCCGACCGCTTTACGCAGGTACGCGACGAGTACGCCAACATGGTGGAAGAGTCGGTCAGCTCAAGAAGGCTGAACCTCTTCAATCGCTATGACGGAGACATTACGGACCTGCTGCGCGTGGATCCGCAAAACGATTTGGGCCGCAAATACTGGCACGAGATGAATCGCGAACAGACGAGGCCGGATTTCGTTTTGCCCCCGACGCCGGCAGGTGTGCCGGCATGGGCATTTTTGCAGGTGGAAGACCTGGGCTATTTGAAGCGGCTGATCAACTGGTACATCGACAACCGGCAGATTGAGAACGGCGAATTCGGCGGCGGACTCTCGGACGACAGCGACTTCACGGAGTGGTGGCCGGGGCTGGCGATGATGGGCGCGACGCCGGAGAAGATCAAGAAGTCCCTGCTCAAAGAGATGGACGCGATGTATGACCAGCACATGTTCACCAACGGATTGGCAACGATCCAGGCCGACGAACTGCACAGCTACGAAGATGGGTTGAATGTGCTGGGCGAATCGATGCAGTTGGACTTTGGCAGCCCCAAGCAGATTGAGCGAGCCATGGTTACGGCGCGCAGGCTGGAATGGTTGACCGGGATCAACGCCGCAGGACACAGGCACATCCGCTCGGCTTATTTCAGTGGAGCGAAGATGGCGGAGGATGGCGTGTGGGACTGGTCGAAGGACAACTCGTACATGGTCTTCCATCCCGCGCTGTCGATGGTGCTGTTCAATGGCAGCCAGAGAACCCGCAAGATGATGCTGGAAGTTGCCGACGGATTGCTGGCGCACCGCAAACTGGGCAAGGACGGCAAGTACGTCATCAACGACACCATCAACTTCAAGACGGACCAGGATCTTCCGCCGGAATTTCAGCGGCCATGGTTCATCTTCTGGGCAGCGTATCGGTGGACCGGAGACGCAAAGTATCTTCAGCCATTTATCGGCAGGGGAGCGGCATCGGCGCTGGCCATCAACTCCGACGCGCTCGACATCATGAAGATGCGCGACACATGGGGCAAGGATTTGGCCGCAGCAGCAGAGAGGCCGGGAACGTCGAACGAGACGGCACCGCAATTGGCCTGGCAGGTAACGGGCGATACCAAGTATCTGGAGAAGGTGTATACCGAGCAGATTCGCACGGCGCACGAGCGGGAGTTCATCAACACGGAAGGCAGCTTGTGGATCGATCGCATCTACTATAACAACGGCGAATTGCAGCGCTCCCGGCTGGGCGGTGTGGCGCTGATGCGCAACTACGTTTATCCGGGCAATGTTGTCAGTTGGAAGTTCGATGCGCCGGCCAACGATCAGAGCGTCGGAATTCTGGTGCCCGAAGCAACGCCCACGCACATCAAGATCATTGCCTACAACCTGGATGCGACGGCGGTGAAGGCGCACATGACCGGCTGGGAGATCGACCCCGGCAAGTGGGAGATTGCGCAAGGGGTGCAAGGCGCGACGAAGGATGAAGCTTTGCACGATGCAAGCGCGCGCACGGCGGATTTCGAGCGCAGCAAGGATGTGGAGATTACCTTCGCTCCACACCAGACGACCGTGCTGGAGTTGAAGCTGGTGAGCAAGGGCGTGCCGTATTGGTCGCGGCCCGACCTGGGAATAGATCCCGAGGATGTGACGGTCAAGGACAACCACATGCAGGTGACGGTGCATAGCGTGGGCTCGGTGGACGCGCCTGCATCGGAGGTGGTGGTTCGGGACCGCGCGGGGAAGACGATTGCCAGGGCGCATCTGCCGGCACTGAAGGCGCCTGCGGATCTGACGCCGAAGACGGCGACGGTGAGCTTGGTTTTGCCGGCAAACGCGGGTCTGGGCAGCGTCACCGTGGAATGCAGCAAATGTAAGCAGGAGATCACGCTGATGAACAATCGGGTGGAATTCTGATTGTGATAGGAAGGTAAAAAAGATGGGCGTCCCGACTCGGGACGCCCATCTTTTTTGGTAGCGCCCGTGAGCGTTGTTTTATCGGCACGTTGCGACCGAAGGGCAGCGGCCCGGTGGACGCTATTTGATTGCGGATGTGGGACTCCAACGT
>JAATFE010000032.1 GCA_015655365.1 Terriglobales bacterium | reverse complement strand
GCAAGCATTTTCGCTTTCATGGAATCTCCTTTCTGCTTCGTCCTCTCGAAGGACGTTTGCCTTGGCTTATTGGACACAGCAGCCCAGAAGAAGTTTCGAATTCTTGCACGTCTGCGCTCTTCGGAAAAAGTTCTTCCGCGGAACGCGAAGCCTTGTTGGCCCCGTTCCTTCTGAGAAGAGCGGAGTAGTTACTGATCCGGCCCATAAGAAATACGACAGGGTGCCCCATCCTTGACCGCGTTTTTGGCGGGCAAGGGTGGGAAAGCACGATACAAATCTTTTGGGCCGGATCAGTAGACCGTTTGTTAGAGCTTTTGGGTGCGCTGGACGGCGCGGACACCAGCCACGCGGCGCAGGCCGAGAACCATGCGGTTGAGGTGACGCAAATCTTCCGCTTCCACAACGAACTCGACAATCGCTTCGGCATCTTCGCCTTCGCGGACTTCGACCCCGCGGATGTTGGTGTTGTCGTCGGAGATGACGGCAGTCAGCTCCTTCAACATGCCTGCGCGGTCGTCGCAGAAGACGGTGATCTTGACCGGATAGCGCTGGGCGCGTCCGGCGGACTGATCGCCGACCCGCGACCACTCGACGGCGATGCGGCGGTCGCTCTCGTAGAGCAGGTTTTGCACGTTGGGGCAACTGCGGGCATGGACGGCCACGCCCTTGCCGCGGGTCACGTAGCCCACAATCTCTTCGCCGCGGATGGGGTTGCAACAGCGCGCACGGTAGACGAGCAGATCGTTCTGGCCCTCCACCTGGAGCGAGTCGGAGCCGGTGAGGTGAAGCTTGCGCACGGCGTCGGACATGGCCGCCGCGGCGTTGCCGCTGGGCTTGGTGTCGACGCCCGGCTCGGTTTCGCCCAGCGCGACGTTGGCGATGCCCGGCACCAGTTTGTTGAGCACGTTGTGGGCGGAGTGCTTGCCCTGGCCCAGGGTGGCCAGCAGGTCGGCGGCCGTGGCCACGCCGTACTCGTTGGCAATGCGGCTCAGATCCTGGTCGACAATCTGGCTCAGCGGCACCTTGAACTTTTTGGCTTCGCGCTCCAGCAGCTTGCGGCCGATTTCCACGGCGCGGCGGCGTTGGTCCTCATTGAGCCAGTGCTTGATCTTGTTGCGGGCGCGGGGACTTTTAACAAAAGTGAGCCAGTCGCGGCTCGGCTTGTGATCCTTCTGGGTGATGATTTCGACAATGTCGCCGGTGCGCAGCTTGGAGCGCAGAGGCACCATGCGGCCGTTGACCTTGGCGCCGACGCAGGTGTGGCCGACTTCGGTGTGAATGGTGTAGGCAAAGTCCACCGGAGTGGAATCGGCGGTAACCACCACCACCTTCCCTTTGGGCGTGAAGGTGTAAACCTCGTCGGGATAAAGGTCCATCTTCAGGCTGGAGAGGAATTCGTTGGGGTCGGTCATCTCCTTTTGCCACTCGACCAACTGCCGAATCCAATTGAGGCGCTCCTCGTCGCGGGCAGTAACCATCACGCCGCCGGACTTGTACTTCCAGTGGGCGGCGATTCCCTCTTCCGCGATGCGGTGCATCTCTTCGGTGCGGATCTGCACCTCGAACTGGTGGCCGGTGGCGCCGATAACCGTGGTGTGCAGCGACTGGTAGCGGTTGGCGCGGGGCATGGCGATGAAGTCTTTAATGCGCCCCGGCACCGGCCGCCACAACGTGTGGATGAGCCCGAAGACGGCGTAACAGGCCGCCACGTCCTGGGTGATGACGCGGATGGCGAGGAAGTCGTAAACCTGATCGAACGAGATTTTGGAGCGCTCGATCTTCTGGAAGATGGAGAAGATGCGCTTGATGCGCCACTCGACGCGCGCCTGGATGCCGTTTTCGCGGAGTTGCTCGACGAGCGTGTCTTCCACGCCACGCAGGAACTGCTCACCCTCCACGCGGCGGGACTCGACCGCCTCCGAGACCTTCTCAAAGCTGACCGGGTCGGTGTAACGGAAGGCCAGATCCTCGAGTTCGCCGCGCACCTTGCCCATGCCCAGGCGGTGAGCCAGGGGGGCGTAAATGTCTTGCGTTTCGCGGGCAATGGCCTCTTGCCGGTCGGGCTTCAGGTGCTCCAGGGTGCGCATGTTGTGCAGCCGGTCGGCCAGTTTGATCAGGACGACGCGCACATCCGACACCATGGCCAGGAGCATCTTGCGAACGTTTTCCGCCTGCCGGTCTTCGCGGTTGGCAAACTGGATCTTGTCGATCTTGGTAACGCCCTCGACGATGTGGGCCACCTGATCGCCAAAACCTGCGGCGATTTGCTCGTTGGTGGCGGGGGTGTCTTCAACCGAGTCATGCAGCAGGCCGGCGGAGATGGCAGTCGCGTCCATCCGCATCTCCGCCAGCACCTCGGCTACTTCGAGGGGATGAATGATGTAAGGCTCGCCGGAGGCGCGCATCTGCCCTGCGTGATGCTTGACGCAGAACTCCCACGCCTTGCGAATCAGGGAGATGTCTTCTGTGGGACGATTGGCCTGGACCTGCTTGAGCAGGGCCTCGAAACGCTGATTGATGGG
>JAATFE010000264.1 GCA_015655365.1 Terriglobales bacterium | reverse complement strand
TAGCTCTTCCATGTCTTGCGGCGAAACAATGAAGGCTGTGGGGCGTCCGTGGCGGGTAATCGTGACCGCCTCGCGTTGCACGGTGTCGAGCAGCTTTCCGAAGCCGTTTTGTGCCTCGACGGAAGTCATCGTAACCATCGTTTTTACCTCGAATACTAGCGAACATAGGCATTATAGCTAATTTGGCTAGTTTGCAATAGGCGCTCTGTCTCGCGCCGTTTCCGAACGGAACAAACGAGACGGCCGGCGCGTATATTGCCGCTATGGAAGCCACGAACACATTGGCCGGTCTGTCCACCGATTTCCTGTCGAAACGCCTTTTCGGCCTCACGAGCCGGATTGAGGAGATTGACCCGCAACTGTCGCGGGTTCTGGTTCCGTGGGTGGTGCGGCATCCGCGCTACCTGCCGGGGTTCCTGCGCCTGGCGCGGACCATTGGGCAGTCGAAGCGCGTGCGTGCCCGTGCGCTGGCCGATGGGGTTCGCGTGCCGCCCTTCCTGGTTCTCAGCGTCACCTCCAAATGCAATTTACGCTGCGCCGGTTGTTATGCCGGGGCCGTGGGGACGGTGACCAACGCTCCGGCGAAACCGGGGCTCAGCCTGCGCGACTGGTACGGCATTGTGGACGAAGCGGTCCGGCTGGGCGTGATGGCCTTCATGATTGCGGGCGGCGAACCCTTCCTGCTGCCGGGGATTGTGAACCTGTTCCGCGACCATCCCGACCGGCTTTTTCTTGTTTTCACCAACGGCACCGCTTTGCAACCCAGCGATTACGAGATATTGAAAAGCTGCTCCAACACCGTGGTCGTGGTCAGCCTGGAGGGAGATCGCGACCTGACCGATCTGCGCAGGGGCCGCGGCGTCTATGAAAAGGCGTTCGGCTCGCTCGACCGGTTGCAGGCGGCGGGCGTGTTGACGGGCCTCGCCGTGACGGTGGGCGCTGGCAACATCGCGTACTGGTCTGAGCCGAGGAACATCGACGGGCTGATTGCCCACAGCGGACCGCTGGCGATGTTCATCGAAGAGATTCCCGCCGCCGGGTCGATCACCGGATGCGATAGCGGTTCGCTGATGACCGCCGAGCAGCGGGCGCACTTCCGGGAGGTTGTCGTTGCGTACCGGGATCGCCTGACCGGAGGCGCTTTCATTATTCACTCGCCGGGGGATGAAGAGACGCTCGGGGGATGCGTTTCAGCCGGGCGCGGCTTCGCCCATGTGAATCCGAGCGGAGACGTGACCGCCTGCCCCGTTTCTGCGCTGGCCACGCACAACGTGAGGACCTCAAACCTGCGCGAGGCCCTGTCCAGTCCGCTCTTCGCCATGATCCGGGAGAATGCGCACCTGCTGGAGACGGAGGGGCATCCTTGCGGTCTGTCCGCGCACGCGGAGGAGTTGGAGAGCATGGCGAAAGACCTGGGCGCTTACCGCACGGGCGCGCCTGAAGCTGCGACCAAGGTCAACGAATGGCCGGTCGCCATTCATTAGAGCATTTTCGGAATACATATAGACTTTTTAAGGGGCGTGCAAGGTGCCTTTTTCTTGAGGAAAAAGGCACTTAGCCGCGTGCTTTCGGTCTACAGCAATTCCGAAAATGCTATAACCGGAATTTGGTTGGGAATCTCGTTCCCTGTCCTTGACCCTTTGCCGCGCAGTTCCTTATGCTGCAATGGTTTCCGCGTGGTGGATCGATTCCCCCTCCAGCCCGCACGGCGAGGGCTCGGAGCGGGTTTGATTCCGGCCGGCTGAGTTGGAGTCCGCTGTTCTGGCTGCGGCAAAAGAAACCAGCAGGCAGAGGCAAGCCGACCTGGCTGAGGGCTACCGCCTGATGGCTGCCGACCGCGCACGAGAGACAGAGGCGGAGGAATGGACGGAGGCGGTGGTTGGCGACATCGATTGAGCGGGGAGAAGTCTATTGGATCAATTTTGAACCCAATCTCGGCGGCGAAATCAAGAAGACAAGGCCGGCAATCGTGCTGTCCAACAATGCGGCCAATACCCACTTGAACGGGGTTCAGGTGGTTCCTATTACCTCAAACACGGAACGCCTTTATCCTGGAGAGGCACTTGTGAGTCTCAATGCCGAGAAGCGCAAAGCGATGGCCGATCAATTGACCACAGTGAGCAAGCGGAGGCTGAGCGGAAAGATAGGAACCCTGAGCAAAGAAGATGTGGGCAGGGTGGAAGTAACAGTGCTGCTCCAACTGGGGATCGATCGCTCCTGAGAATTTGACATGGTTCGTGCGGGGAAAAAGAGCGCGTGGATGCTGGGCGGGATCTTCTGTGCCTGTGCGCTTCTCTCTGCCCAACAGAAGCCGCCAATCCCGATGCAGCTCACCGAGTCCGGCCAAATTGTCGTCGGTGGAAAACCTGTGGATTACGTCATTCGCCACCTGCCGGTCAGCTCGTTTCCGGCGCTGCCTGTGGGGATTGCGGAGCTGTTGAACCGACGTGGTTGCCTGATTCCGCAGACGTATGAGGCGCGCGGCCCGGAAAACGTGATTCACGCCAGCCTGGAGCGGCCCGGCTCGTCGGATTGGGCGGTTCTGTGCTCGGCGCAGGGGATGGTCTCGCTGCTGGTCTTCTTTTCCGGCGAGCCGCCGCAGGCCCAGGTATTGGCTTCTGCGCCGGAGACCGAGCGGCTGCAAACCCACGACTCAAGCGGCGTTCTGGGATTCAACTGGGGCATCGATCCGGCCTCTCCGCAGCACATCCACGAGGTGCAGTCGGGCATGGAGCATCGCCCGCCGTGGCCGGACCACGACGCCCTGGCCGACTCGGTGATCGAGCACCGAGTCGTCTTCCACTTCTATTCAAAAAGCGCCTGGACCCGGCTCGACGTGCCGGACTGATCTGTGGCCGGCCTTCAAAGAGCATCTCTCCATGCCCAATGTCGTCTTCGTCAGCGCTGTTCGCACTCCGGCCGGCCGCGCATCCAAGGGGGCTCTCTCCACTACCCGCCCCGACGATCTTGCCGCACTTGCAGTGGGTGGAGCCCTTGACCGGATCGCGGCTCTCGACAAGTCC
>JAATFE010000522.1 GCA_015655365.1 Terriglobales bacterium | reverse complement strand
CTTCCGAAGTCCAGTACCATCACGCGGTCTACAACCAGTCGCTCTGGAACATCTTCTAAGCTGGCTGGCCATCATCCCGTACAAACGCAAAAAGGGCGGTGCGGCCACATCGGCTTCACCGCCCTTTCTGTATGCTCTTTGCTGTCATCCTGAGCGACCCTGAGCGTGGCGAAGAACCTGCATTTCCGCTGTTCGCCAACTCACAAAACTTCGCCATCGCACCAACGCAACAAAACCTCCAACCTGGCCCTTGCGGAGCCAACGTATAGAGGTTCTTCAAATCCCTGATTTCTCTGCTTTAAATGGTGGACGCGGTAGGAATTGAACCTACAACCTGTCGATTAAGAGTCGAATGCTCTGCCAGTTGAGCTACGCGTCCATCTTTCGTAAACCATGCGCTTCTAGGCATTTCGCACGGCTTGAGCAGGCAGCAATTCGTCATTGCCACTTGAAAAAATATAACACAACGAGAGGCAGACTCCAACCCCGGCTTCCACAATGCGGTCGCAGCGGAGGAAGCCTCAGAACGTGAAAGCCACGCCGCCGCTCACGCCCCGCTGTCCCTGCGCAAACACCACCACCGAACCGTCGCTCAAAATGTACGGCCGGTACCCTTCGGCCAACAGATTGCGCACATCCAACAGCGCTTCAAAGCGGCATGGGCCATTCAGGTGTAAATGGATCGGCTGCCGGACCCGCAGGTTCAGGTAAGGCTCCTCGGCCTCCAGCGCATAGGGAGCCACGCGCGTAACCGTCTCCTCGGGCTGCCAGCGGTAACTGGCCCTCCAGCGGGTTCCGCTGCCGTCCAGCGTGCCGGAAAGCGAG
Organism: Terriglobales bacterium; assembly: GCA_015655365.1. Taxonomy (GTDB): domain Bacteria; phylum Acidobacteriota; class Terriglobia; order Terriglobales; family Acidobacteriaceae; genus Telmatobacter. Next base: position 6,080 of record JAATFE010000522.1, on the reverse strand, counting down.
AGCGAGTACATCTGCGCCCGTCGCGCATGAGCCGCAGCCAGCACGTGGGCCAACCCATCGTTCTGTTCGGCGGCTGGCAGCACCAGTGCGCCCCCATTGGCATAGCTCAAGCGAACGTGGTTGCCGCCCGGCAGGCGGCGTTCCACCGAAGCCAGCATTCCCGTGGACGAAAAATCCGGTCCGGAAGCCAGCAGCAAGCCGCTCGCGCCGTCGAAGAGTGCTCCATCGGCGGCATTCGCAGCGGCAAGCCGCCCCATGGCCTCAATCGCCGGGTTATCGATCTTGTCGCTAAACACCACCACGGACATACCCGAAACATCGGTCCGCCGCTCCCAGCCAATTTCCTGATGCAGACCGCGCTCGATCGCCAGGTTGCCGTTGCGGGCAGAAACCCGCGGCAGCCAAGCTCCGCCTCGCGACTCGTCCCCGCCCTCCATGCCCGGCAGGAAGGTCGTCATGCGGTAGCCGTAGGTGGAGTGGCCTTCCCGCAAGCCTACAGAGGCAAACGGCAGCGCCGCGGCCACCGTGTGCGATGAAGCCCCCTCGGAGCGCGCCATCACCTGGCTGGAGCCTACCTCTGCTTCAATCTCGTCCCCCAGGTTCATCGTCTCCCAGCTACGGATCGCCGCTTCGTCGAGTCCCTGGCTCCCTTGCGCGACAACAACGTCGGGATGAATGGCGACCGCGGCCACCGACTGCACCGAGCCCGCAAATCCCAGATCCTGGCGGAAGCCCAGCATCGATTCCAATCCGGCATCGGTGCCCGGAGCAAAATCCACCCGCGCCAGCAGTTCGCGGCTTTCGGAAGGCGTCTCTTCCACCGTGGCCGAAATGCGCTCGCCGCTCTCCCCAAAGGTCCCTGCCTGGCCGGTAGCCATCAGGCGGGCTTTCAAACGCGGCTTGGTGCCGGAGCCGTCGGAGACCACCACCAGCGGTCCATCCTCCAGCCAGCGCAGCAAAGGCCGATTGGCCGCCGAACGCAATGTCCAGGCCCAATCGTCGCTCTGAGGGTTACCGGCGCGCGGCGCGGCCGGCAGCCACTGCATCACTTCGTAGAGGGTATTCAGGGTCAGATTGACCACCGTGCTGGCGCGGACATGGATATTCTCGCGCAGCGAGGGCAGATAGGAGGTGCCCATCGCCTTGATCGCGTAGCGTCCGGGGAACACGGAGGAGATTGTAAAGCGGCCATTGCTGTTGGTGTAAACGCTGGCAATGACAGTCAAATCCGGGCGCAGCAACTGCACCACGGCGCCAATCTGCGGCACTCCGGCGGAGTCGCGCACCACGCCCATCACCGAGCCTTGGGGCGTCCCGAAGAGCGGAACACTCGACCCGGCAAACAGCGCTGCGAGGAAAACGAATTGGAGCCTGCGCATCATCATCACAATCGGTGACCTGGCGGCGTCCCTGGCAATCCTGTTACAAGCATTCCCGCGCGGGGTTCCGGAACTTGCATCCGGTCCCCCTCCCGCGCGGCATGCATACTATTCCACGACAAAAGGCGCCGATTGCGCAATCTCTTGTTTGGAGATTGCGTCATTTACTTTGATCGTCACCTTGTACTTGCCCGGCTGAAGGCCTGCGATAGGCAGAGATTTCTCCACCGTCAGTTGATCGCTGTGCGCCCCCAGATCTTTCGACTCCAGCTCTTTCTCAAGAACCACCGCACCGGATGCCATCTCCGTTATCTGGTAAGTCACGGTAGCCTGGTTGCTCTTGGTAGCGTCGTCAATCCCCAGATTATAAACCTGCATCCAGAAATTGAACGGCTGGTTGCGCTTGAAGTTGACCGGCGTGGCGCGATTGGCGCTGACCCGCGGCCGGATAAACGTGTTGCCGATAATGAAGTTGCCGCTGCCAATCTCGCGCGAAGAGACCGTATTCATCTGATCGGCCAAAATCAACGAGGACGTAGCCAGCTTCTCGTCGTGGTAGGTCGGCACTTCGAGGCTGCTGCCGTAGATTCCCATGTGGTCCGGATTGTTCACATCCTTGATGGCAATATCCAGGCGATAGAGTCCGGGAATCAGCGGAAGCGCCTTCCAGTAAACCTTCTGGTTGTTGAGCGACTTCTCCAGCAGTTCGGCGGGCTCGGTCACTTCCACCGTGTCCTCGAAGGTCTGCACCGTCTTGTGGGTAAGCGTTGTGACCTTGCCCAGAATATTCACCACGCCCTTGGCCACGCCGTCCTTGGTCACATAGGTGATGTCGCGGCTCTTGATCTGCACCGTGATCGGCACCATCACCGTGCTTTCCGTCACCTTCACAAAGTCGGTGCGCACGTCGAATGGAAACACCGGACCGCTCAGCAGCTTGTGCTCGGAGATGAAGCTCTCCAGATCCTTGAATTTGATCGGCGGTGGCGCAAAGATCTTGGCGGCCAGTTCGATGCGGTCAAACTGCTTGCTCTGATTCGAAGACGAGTTCGGACCGGTGCCCAGGTTTTCCAGGCCGCCCTTGAAACGATCCGCCTTCTTGGCCTGCCCCATCTCTTCCGCCTGGGTCAATCCCGCGCCGGGAACGTGGAGCAACGCGTCCTTTTCGCTGCGGTCGATGGTGAAGTGGTAGTCCCCGCACTGGCAGGTATCCACAAACTCCAGATCGATGTTGTCGCCGATGCCCTCAAGGTAGCGGTAGTGCCACGTTTCGAACGGAAAAGTCGAGGTCTCGCCGCCGCCCTCTTCCATGGGCCGCTGATAGCTGCCGCCGGAGGGATGCGAATCGATCGAGTCCGGCTTGCCGAACGAAATGTAGACGTGCCCGCGGTCCGTCTTCCAACCCGGCTTGCCCGCTGCATAATGTTCGTTGGCGTAAGCGATGCGCCGATAGTGCTCTTCGCGAAATTCGTTTTCCGGCGAGTCCGGGTTCGGATTGCGGCGCAGCCAGAACTGCTCGATGAACGCATCCCGCTCTTCGTCGTTGCTCAACGATTTGAAGGCTTTGCTCTCCTCGTCCGAGATGATCCAGAGCACATCCTGGTTGAGCCAGGTCTTGTAGGCGCCCTTGAGTTCCTGGCGGACGGCCTTCTGCGCCTGGAACTTCTCCTTGTCGGAGCGTTCCCGCTTCAGCGGATCCAGTTCCTGGCCATTGGCCGGCTGCGCCTGAGGCTGCGGGTTAGCCGCCGGTTGAGCCGAGAACCCGGTGGCGGTGGTGAAAGCCAGGCCGCAACCCAGTGCGACAAAGAAGAAAGTACGACCGTTAAGCATCATTGCCCTCAGAATTCCTACGATGCCCTATTCTACGGGTCCCAAGGGGGCTGAGCAAGATTCCCCTTCAGGTGGGCTGGTTATTGGACGCAAATTCCTTGCGAAGGTCACCGAAAGAGCCATGAAGGAAACCGCCAAGTCGTGCCGTTATAGTATTTTCGGAATTGCTGTAGACCGAAAGCACGCGGCTAGAGCATTTTTCTAATAGGTGTAGAGTGGCTTTGAAAGGGCACGGCTTTAGCCGTGCCGTAAGTACCGCAAAATCAACGTGGGCTTCAGCCCCTGAGGGACGTTTCTCCCTCTACACCATCAGGAGAAATGCTCTAAATGCCTTTTTCCTCAAGAACAAGAAAAAGGCACCTTGTACGCTCCTTAAAAGGTCTATATGTATTCCGAAAACGCTCTAATGAGGTTGTGAGACATATCGGGCGCTCAGGCGTCCAAGAAGGCAACTGCCGTTTCCTGACATAGCCTGGTTTCACGGCGCTTCCGCCAGCGCCCTGCGCACGGCATGTTTTGTGCGGCCTTGGCTCTCCGAAAGGCAGATTCACCCGCAGCCGGCCCGCCTTTGTGCAATAGAATGCGATGGCGTCGCCGCCAATTTCGCTTTCCGCCGGGAACCGGGCCCACAAGAATTGCGTACACTGATTCCGTAGAGGCTTGGAGCACATACCGCACATGAAAAAGATTCTCTTGATAGTTCTCGCCGTCGTGGTGGCCGCCGGACTTGTGGCCTTCATGGTCTACAAGCAGCAATCCGGCTACACGAAGGTCCTCACCGCCAAAATCGTGCGGCAGGATCTGGCTACGATCGTCAGCGGCACCGGACAGATCAAGCCAAAAACCTATGTGAACCTCGGCGCTACCGCGATGGGCCGCATCACTCACCTCTATGTCAAAGAGGGGGACATGGTCAAGAAGGGCCAGATCGTGGCCACCATCGAGCACGTGCAGCAGGAAGCCAGCGTGACCGGCCAGCAAGCCGCCATTGCCGCCGCCAAAACCGACGTCGTCTCCTATGTCGCGGCGGAAAAAACCGCCGAAGCCAACCTCGAACACGCCAAGGCCGACCTCGAACAGAAAAAACTCGACTGGGAGCGCGCCCAGGGCCTCTACAAGGCCGGAATCCTGGCCAAGCAGGATTACGACGCCAAAAAGGCCGCCTTCGACACCGACGTGGCTTCCGTGAACCAGGCCGTGGCCAGCTTGAACCAGTCCAAGGCCCAGACCGACTCGGCCCGCGGGCATCTCCAGACCGCCGTCGCCACCCTCCGCGCCAACCAGAACATGCTTGACCTCACCAATGCCGTGGCGCCCTTCGACGGCATCGTGACCAACCAACCCGTACGCGAAGGCGAAACCGTCGTCGAGGGCATTCAGAACACCGAAGGCTCCACCTTCATGACCCTCGCGGACATGAGCGTCATCACCGCCGAAGTCAAGGTGGACGAAACCGACATCGTCAACATCCAGCTCGGCCAATCCGCGGACGTGACCGTCGATGCCCTGCCCGGCAAGATCTTCAAGGGCCATGTGACCCTGGTCGGCGATCAGGCCATCCTTCGCTCCACCGGCATCGCCACCTCCCAGTCCACCACCGGCACCGAAGAGGCCAAGGACTTCAAGGTCGTGGTCACGCTCGACACTCCTTCCAGCGAACTCCGCCCCGGCCTTTCCACCACCGCCAAAATCACCACGGCCCACAAGCCCGGCGTCCTTTCCCTGCCTATTCAAGCCCTCGTCATGCACACCCCTGAGACGGACAACGCCAAGGGCAAGGTCGAAGCCGCATCCACATCGGCTGCCAAGGTCGCGCCGCAGCAGGGCGTCTACGTGCTCAATAAGGATGCCCACGGCAAGCTCCGCGCCAAGTTCGTGCCTGTAACCACCGGCATCACCGGCGCCACCGACATCGAGGTGCTCTCCGGCCTCAACGAGGGCCAGGAGATCGTCACCGGCCCCTTCAAGACCCTGCGCGGCCTCAAAAGCGGCTCGCTGATCAAGCGCGACACCGCCAAACCGGTCGCCCCATCGGGCGGAAACTCCTAACCGCGCGGCAACACGTGAACCGGGGGCCCTGTGACTGGGGCTCCTTCCCCAATCCCCAGTCAGAACCGGGCGAGCACACATAACCGGGCAAAGGATGAGATTCGGATGGCTCTGGACAGTATCAGCAGCGAAGCTTCTGTGCAACAATCGACCCCGCCGCGAGACAACGTAATCGTCGTCGAGGACCTGTGGCGTACCTACGACATGGGTTCCGAACAGCAGGTCCATGCCCTGCGCGGCGTCTCCATGAGCATCAAGCACAACGAGTACGTCGCCATCATGGGCCCCTCGGGCTCCGGCAAGTCGACCCTGATGAACCTCATCGGCTGCCTCGACACCCCCTCCAAGGGCAAATACTGGCTCAACGGCCAGTTGGTCAGCGAACTCAACGACGACGAGCTGGCCCGCATCCGCAACAAGGAAATCGGCTTCGTCTTCCAGACCTTCAACCTGCTCGCCCGCGCCTCGTCCCTGCACAACGTCGAGCTGCCGCTCATCTACAACGGTACCCCCGCCGCGGCCCGCCTGGAGCGCGCCAAGGAAGCTCTCCGCAGCGTCGGCCTCGAGGCGCGCATGCACCACAAGCCCAACGAGCTCTCCGGCGGACAGCGCCAGCGCGTCGCCGTCGCCCGGGCCCTGGTCAACAAACCCTCCATCATCCGCGCCGACGAGCCCACCGGAAACCTCGACTCCAAAACCGGCGACGAGATCATGGCCCTCTTCGATCACCTCCACGCCAGCGGCAACACCATCGTCCTCGTCACCCACGAGCCCGACATCGCCGAGTACGCCCATCGCGTCATCCACATCCGCGACGGCCAG
>JAATFE010000500.1 GCA_015655365.1 Terriglobales bacterium | reverse complement strand
GAAGGCAAGTGGGAATCCACGCTGATTCAGGTCGTCTCCCATCCCCTGCCCGGCGTGGCGCGGGGACTGGTGATTGCAGGCAGCGACAAGCGCGGAACGATCTTTGGAATCTACGACCTCTCCGAGCAGATCGGCATTTCGCCCTGGTACTGGTGGGCGGATGTGCCCGTGGAACACAAGGCCGCGCTGTATGTAAAAGCGGGACGCTGGGTGGCAGGCGAACCGGCGGTGAAGTACCGCGGCATCTTCCTCAACGATGAGGCTCCAGCGCTGACCGGATGGGCCAACGAAAAGTTTGGCGGAGCCAACCACCAGCTCTACGAAAAGGTCTTCGAGCTGCTGCTCCGCCTCAAGGCCAACTTCCTGTGGCCGGCAATGTGGAACAACGCCTTCAATGAAGACGATCCGCTCAACCCCAAGCTGGCCGATGAATATGGCATCGTGATGGGCACGTCGCATCATGAGCCGATGTTGCGCGCGCAGCAAGAATGGAAGCGGCACGGCACGGGGCCGTGGGACTACGCGGCCAACGCGAAGACGCTCGATGCGTTCTGGGAACAGGGCATCGAGAGGAACAAGAATTACGAAAGCGCAATTACCCTTGGCATGCGCGGCGACGGCGATATGCCGATGGCGGAGAACGACAATATTGCGCTGCTGGAAAAAATCGTAGCGGATCAGCGCGCGATCCTTGCTCGCCATCGCACGCCTACTCTCGATTCGGATCCAAAGGTATGGGCGCTTTACAAGGAGGTGCAAGGTTACTACGAAAAAGGTATGCGCGTGCCCGACGATGTAACTCTGCTGTGGAGCGATGATAACTGGGGAAATATCCGGCGGCTGCCCACGGCGGAAGAGCGGAAACGCAGCGGCGGCGCGGGAATCTACTATCACTTCGACTATGTCGGCGATCCCCGTTCCTATAAGTGGCTCAATACCTACTCGATCGCAAAGGTATGGGAGCAGATGAACCTGGCTCAGGCCTACGGCGCCAATCGCATTTGGATTGTGAATGTCGGCGACCTGAAGCCGATGGAATTTCCGATCGAGTTCTTCCTCAACTTGGCGCGCAATCCGGAACGATGGGGCAAGGACAATCTCCAGGAATTCACCGAGCTTTGGGCGGGGCGCGAATTCGGCCCGGAACATGCCGCGGAGATCGCTGACATCGTCTCGAAATATACGCAATACAACGGAAGGCGGAAGCCCGAGCAACTGGAACCGGATACCTTCAGCTCGGTTCATTACCGTGAAGCGGACCGGGTCTACTCAGATTGGAAGTCGCTCACCGAACGCGCCGAACGAATCTCTCAGCAACTTCCAGAGGACAAGCGCGATGCGTTTTTCGAGTTGGTGCTGCACCCGGTGAAGGCGTCTGCCATCGTGAATGAGTTGTACATTACGGCTGGAAAAAATCATCTATACGCAGCCCAGGGCAGGGCCAGCGCAAACGATGTGGCCAGCGAAACGCGCTCTCTGTTTGCCGCGGACGCCGCGCTTGCCGACGAGTACAACCACAAGCTTGCGCACGGCAAATGGGACCACATGATGGACCAGACGCACCTCGGGTACACGTTCTGGAATGAGCCTCCGCTGAATGTCATGCCTGCGGTTAATGAAGTGCAACCCGCCTCCGGGCCGAAAATGGCAGTGGCCGCTGAAGGCCAGTACTTTGCGCGCACCGGAGGAGACGGATTTATGGCGCTGCCTGCCTTCGATGCCTATAACCGGCAAACCCAGTTTATCGACGTGTTCAATCGCGGCACCGAGAGCTTTGCCTATGCCGCCAGCGCGGATAAGCCCTGGATCAAGCTAAGCCAGACGCAGGGAACAGTCTCGAAAGACGGCAGGCTGCTCGTGAGCATCGACTGGGAGAAGGTGGCCGAAGGCACAAACGGCGGCATAATTTCGATCGCGCAAAAAGGCGGTGCGACTTTCCGCGTGCGCGTGGAGGCGTTGCGTCCGTCTGAGCCAGCAAGAGAGTCGTTGCAGGGCTTTGTGGAGGGCAATCGCTACGTCTCGATAGAGGCCGAGCATTTTACCGGAAAGACCAGCGCGGGTGGAGTGCATTGGGATCGGATACCGGGCTTCGGCGAAACACTTTCAGGGATGACGGTCTTCCCGGTAACGGCGCCGAGTGCGGAACTGCCTCAGCCCGCGCCGGTACTCGAATACCGCATGTACCTGTTCGAGGGAGGCACGTTCAACGTGGAATCCATTCTGGCGCCGACGTTGAATTTCGTTCCAGGCCGGGGACTGCGGTTTGCCATCTCATTCGACGATCGGGAGCCGCAGGTTGTCGATGCCTTGTCGCATAATACGGATAAGGATTGGGCGCAGGCGGTCAGCGACGGGGTTCGCAAGGTCACCTCCACGCTCAACGCAGGCCAGCCCGGTTACCATACCCTGAAGTTCAGGATGGTCGATCCCGGCATTGTGCTGGAAAAACTGGTGGTCAGCCAGGAGCCTGTGCCGCCGAGTTATCTGGGGCCCCCGGAAAGTTATCGCAATTCTGCGCCGACTGAGCGCTAACGCGCAAGCCACAGGCAGCCACACGAAGAATGGAGAGACAGATGGCACATGGAATTCGGGTGGGATTTGTGGGTGCGCGCTTTGCGGCCGAGTTTCACTGGGATGCCATGAGGCGCGTCTACGGAGTGCCGATCGAGATGG
>JAATFE010000459.1 GCA_015655365.1 Terriglobales bacterium | reverse complement strand
TCTGGGCAAGTCCGCGTTCAAGCGTATGCCGCTCCCCACCGCGGAACTGACCCGGGCAGCCGTCATGTCGGAGATCGCGACCACGCGCGAGGTGCGCAAGCTGGCCAATCGGATTTCTCGGATGTCGCTGCCGGACCGCGAAGCGGTTCCGGGCATTGGGCCGCGCCGGGCAGAGATCATTGTGGCCGGTGCCCAGGTCTATGCGGAACTGCTGGAGAGCTTCGGGCTGGAAGGTTTTCGCTACTCTCCCCTGGGGCTGCGCGACGGCATTCTGGCCCAGATGCTTGCCGGGCAAGACGCTCGCGCCACTGTTTACAAGGAGTTCGAGCACGAACGCTGGGAGAGCGTGCTGGCCACGGCTCGCCGCTACGGGGTCGATCCCAAGGAAGCGGAGCCGGTGCGCGCCCATGCCGTGCAGCTCTATCGCGAGTTGAAGACCCTGCATCAGCTTCCGTCGGAGTACGAGAGCTGGCTGGCCGCCGCCGCCCTCTTGCGCGACACGGGCAAGTTCCTCAACCACCAGGGCCACCATCGCCACACGCAATACATCGTTTCCAGCTCGGAAATCTACGGCTATACGCGGTTGCAGCGGACGATGATTTCGGCCATAGCCCGCTATCTGGGCAAGAGCCGCCCCCAGCCGGGCGACCGCGCGCTGCGCAACATTCCCACTGAGGAGCACAAGAACGTGCAGCGGGCCGTGGTGCTGCTGCGCCTGGCCGAGGCGCTCAATCAGGATCGCGCCTCCGACGTGCTACGGGTGGCGACCAAAATCTATCCCAAGCGTGTGTATCTGGAAATCGCGCCGGGGCGGACGGGCGCGGAGCTGGAACTGTGGTCCCTGCGCAAGGAAGCGGCTTACTTCCGCGAGGTTTTCGGGCGCGAGCTTCTGGCCACACTGGCGTAGATGGCCCGGGCCATGCGCGGGTCGATGAGCCACCGCAACAGCGCCGGATGGCGGTCCAGGTCGACGCGGGCTACCGCCCCCTTGCGCATGCGGATAGCTGCGCCGCCGTTGCTGGTGATCAGATGGCCCAGAAACTGGAACATATTGGGGTTGTGGCCCACCATCAGCACGCCCTCGTGATCGGCATACTTGGCCAGCAAATCCTGAAAATCGGCGTAGCTCGCATTCAGCGCCAGGGCCGGGCTGATCTCCACCCTGGACTCGTAGCCAAGCTCCGTGCCCACAAACTGCGCCGTCTGCATGGCGCGCTTGAACGGGCTGGAGACGATCACATCCACCTGCACCTTGAGCGCGCTCAGGGTCCGCGCCATCAACACGCACTGCTCCTTGCCTTCCTTCACCAGGGACCGCTTGGCATCGAGGAGGGGATTTTCGCGGGGGATTCCGGCGTTGGCGTGGCGCATCAGGTAAAGGTTCATGGCGATCTATCCGGCTGGGCTAAGTAGTAGCGGCCGGCTCCCTAGAGGGATGATATTAACACGTCTGTAACATTTGAAGGTTAATTCAGATGGGTTTTACAAGGATGGTGCAGGATGGGCGGGATGCGGCGAACGTCATCCGATTCAGTTCAGGGACTCATTCACCAATGCCTGAATCTTGGCATAAACCTCTTCAGGCTTGACGAAGAACGGCGTGCTCAGGCATTGAATCGTCAGCTCCTGGGTTGCGGGCGAGTAACTCCAACTGACTTCCACCCCGAGTTTGGTGGCAGTTCCGCTGTTGCCGCTCAGGGCGATGCCCGCGGCCTGCGCCTTCTGAATCAAACGATCGTATTGCTCCGGCGAAATGCCGGAAAAAACCTGCGCGGCGTTCCGTCCCATATAACCTCCTTCTAACTGGCAGCAACAGCCTTCCTGCGTGCCGATTTGACGGATGGCTTGAAGGCCACCGGCTTGGGTATGGCGTCCAGCTCCG
>JAATFE010000509.1 GCA_015655365.1 Terriglobales bacterium | reverse complement strand
GTTGACCTGCTTCAGCGTACGGCTTCCGGCGCAACGGCTTGGCCCTTTGCGGAAAGGTAGCGGCCAAGCGGATTTCCGGGAAGCGCTTTGAGGCCGGCAGTAACAACCTCGGCGTTCATCTCCGCGCCGGCACGGCTGGTGTGAGTGTGCGGATCGGCAAACAACGGCTCCACCTGGGCCTCACCGAGCGCATCGTAACGGCGCGCAATCAGCTCGTTCAGATCGATGAAGCCAACCGACTTCGACGCTGCAACCTGACGAGCCCAGCCGCCAAAGCTGTCTGCGCCGCGCACGACCTTGCCGTCTTTCCAAATCTTGCGCGGGATGAGCGAGCAAACAATCGGCGTGGCGCCCTTGGCCTGCGTATCGGAAACATACTTCGCCATGTACCAGCCGAAGGTGTGAACCACTTCGTGTTTTTTGGTGATGGGGTTATCGATCTCGCGGGTCTCGTCGCCTACGCCGGGCAGGGTTCCGCGGGCGCGGCTGGTGTCGTCGAGCGAGCCGGAATCGTTGTGGCCGAATTGGAAAACAACAAAGTCGCCGGGCTTGAGCATCACGAGCAACTCATCCCAACGACCCTCGTTGATATACGTGCGGCTGCTTCGACCACCGATGGCGCGATTGACGACGTTGATCTTGGTTGCGTCAAAAAAATCGACCAGGGGCTCGCCCCAGCCCCACTGTCCTCCGCCACCGTCGCCCTTGCCGTTGCGCACTGTTGAGTCGCCTACAAGATAGAGAGTCGGCAGGTTGGGATTCTTGGCTGTTGGCAGCGGAGGCCGGACAGTTGCACCGGGATCTGTGACCAGGATTGTGGTCTGGCCGGCTGCGGTTGCGGCAGGCTGCACCTGTGCCGCAGGGGTCGAGGGTGCGCTCTGAGCGTTGGCGCCCATGCAAACAAACGGGGCCAACGCCAGGCCAAACAATACAAGATGATTCTTCATTCTTCTCTAACTCCCTTGTCGATTTCGATCATGCAAGAAAACCGCTAAGTTACTTCGGCTCGCCAAAAGGTACGTCGGTTGTGCTGTTCAACGTAGAGTCTGTAAAGACTGGCTTGCTGCCGTCGGTGGTTTTGATGTTGCTCTCCGTGAGCGTCCAATTCTTGGCGTTGGCGATAGAGCCAGCCGTAGCTGCCTCGATGTCGAGATGGTCGAGACGGAAATTGTCCAGCGTGGCGTTGGGATAGGCGGCTACGTTGAACGCGCTCTTGGCGCCTGTGGCCTTGATATTCCAAATGTGCACGTCGCGGAAGTGGGGCAAGCCTTGTGCCTCTGGAACCTTGGTGGTGAGGACATTCCAGTAAGGAGGAATGTCTTTCACTCCTTCAGGCAGCGTGGCGTAGCTGTAACTCGGATTCCAGTTCATGGTCATGTGAATGGGGATAGCCACGCCCTCGAGCGTGAGGTCGTGGATGCGAATGTTTTCGGCAAAACCACCGCGCGTATGCGCCGACTTGAAGAGCACGCCGGACGGCACGCCGCTGAGGGCGGTAATGTTGTAGGCCTCGATGTTGCGGAAGCCTCCCGAGGTTTCGCTGCCGATGGTGATGGCCGCAGCGCCGCGGCGAACGATGGAGTCGCGAATCACAATATCTTCGGTGGGCCGGTTGACGCGCAGGCCGTCGGAGTCGCGGCCAGATTTGAGGCAAAGAGCATCGTCATTCACGTCGATGTCGGCATGCTCGACCAGAACCTTGCGCGACGAGTCGATGTCGATGCCGTCCGTGCTGGGACCTTTGCCGCCTTCGTTATTGCGAATGACGACGCCGTCAACATGCACGTCGTGCGAGTAGAGAATCTGCAACGTCCAAAAGCCGGAGCGCTTGAGCAGAATGCCGCCGCCGAGTTGAATGTCCGACGAGTTTTGAATCAGGATGAGGCGCGGACGGCGCGCATCGTAATCCGAAGCCCAGCGCAAGCCCTTGGGTTCGTAGATAGCGCGCAGATCCCAGTAGGACTTCCACCAGATGGGGCCATCGCCATCGATAGTTCCCCTCCCTGTAATGGTGACGTTGTGCTGATCACGAACATTGATAAGAGCCGCCGGCCAGCTCATCTCGATGCCTGCGATGCGGGTGGGAAGCATCGGGTAGTCTACGGCCTTTTCGGAACCGATAAGCGTAGCGCCCGTTGGCACATCGAGAGTAACTCCAGACTTGAGAAACAGCGAACCGGTCAGATAAGTCCCCGGCTTCAGAGTTACCGTTCCGCCAACCGCAGCAGCCGCATCGATGGCTTTCTGCACGGAGATCGTGTCGAGCGTTGCACCGTCTCCCTTAGCTCCGAAGTCATTGGCAAGGAAGGTCTTCGGCGCGGCATTGGCCGCGCCCGCAGCGAGCAGGCCAAAGAACGCGGCGACGCCGATCCAGCGAGTGATTGTGCTCATTTGCTCCTCTGTTCTTTCAGGTGGATCGGGCCAAGGAGGCCTGAAGGAATTGGTTGCAGGTTGTCCATATCCTGGGGATCGAAGCGATGGCCATACTTTGCTCTGAGTGCAGAGTAGTCGCGCGCAGGCTGACCGGCAAGCAGGTTGATGGCGGTGTTATAAACGTGAACTTCGATCTTGTTTTCGCCGGAATGAACGAACCGGGAGATGCCGATGGAATACGGCGGGTGCCAAAGTGAACCGACGCGCTTGCCATTGACAAAAATTACCGCAGCCTCGCGAACGGGCGGATCGAGAAGAGCGCTCACGCCATTTGCGTTGGGCGGGCGCTTGTCCGTGATGGGAGTCCCGGCTCCGAAATCGAGATAAATAGTCGAAGCAGGCGAGAGCACGTGATTGGGATCGATGGTGAAGCTGCGCGTATAGACAGCTTCTCCAGAGTAGAACTGCTTGCCGGGAAGCTCGGTCCACGAGGCCAGATTGGAGATGGCCTGGGGAGCAGCGTTATCGGCAAAGCTAACTTGCCAACCAGTGCTCAGATCGGCGAGTTCATTCTCGACAGTCTTCGGAGAGGGCGGAAGG
>JAATFE010000223.1 GCA_015655365.1 Terriglobales bacterium | reverse complement strand
TCCTCGTGCAGGTTCATTTGCAGCGTGCGCCGCGTGAATTCGTAGAGGTCGTGCATCTGGCCGCCCCACGACTCGGCCTCCCGCGCATGCTCGGTCATCCGCGCGCTCAACCGGCTCACCAGCAGCGCCACCAGCACAAACACCAGCAGGGCCACAAAGTCGGCGGGAGCATCCGTCATCCCGAACTGCGACTGTCTCGTGATGAAGTAGCCGTGAACGGTAACCGCGGAAAGCGACACCACCACCGCCTGCCAAAAACCGCATAACAGCGCAGTAGGAACCACCACCAGCAGGTAAAGCAGCAGAACTACCGGCAGCAGCCATCCCGACCAGTGGGCCAGCGCGGCCGCCAAAACTACAATCACCATCCCCAGGGCACACTCCAGCACGAACAGCAGAACGCGCAGTCCCGGACTTAGCGGACGCCTCGCGCCGAAAAACATGCGTGCGGGGATATAACTTCCAGACAACCTGCCACCTACCCTTTCACAACCGAATTGTGTGTGCCTGGCGCAGCCTGAAGAGCGGAGGGAACGTATGAGGATTTTAGCATTCCCTCCATTTCACGCTGCCGCAACGCTCTGGAATCCCCTCCGGACAGCCTCCGTTAACCATTGCCATTTCTTCATCTTGGATGAGCATCGAACAGGCAGCGCCCGCGCGCCTTTCGAAAGTTCCTTTCGCGTTCCTCACAAAATGTTTTCGCATTCCTTATTGGTTCCTTATGTACTTTTTGCGTAACTAACATCAATTCGCAGCAGCCGGAACAACTCAAGGGAAACACAAACAACACAGGCGCATTCCATACCTGGAGTTCCACTCGGGCCTCAGCTTGTAGCACGTCAACAGTTGGTCGGTGCGCAGACTGCACCCGACAGGGTGCCGCTCCTTACCCCCAATCTCGACTGATTTTCATTCCGAGTCATAGCACGAATACGTCTTTATGGGAGGAACAGTACCGATGAATCCGATTCCAACTCGCATGATGCAATCGCTGGCCGGAACCGCCATGGCCATGGCCCTGATGGCTGGCGCACAAACACCGGCCACGCCCGCGTCAGGCCCCGCTCCGGCGTCTTCAGCCGCACAGGCCCCGGCTCCCGCAGATTCCCCGGCGCCAGCCCCCCTTTCCACGTTCGTTCTCACGGGTCCGCTGCAATGGCTGCCGCCGGCGACCTTCGACGCCGGACCGTTGGGCAAGCTGTCGGTCAACGGCATCCTGACCGGTTACTCGGCATTTCAGAACAGCTCTGTGACGGGAGACGACACTGCGCAAGCCACTTTGAGCAACGGGCAGATTTTCATTCAAAGAGCGGAAGGAAAGATTCAGTACTTCATCGAGGCTGGCATCTACACCATGCCCACGCTCGGTGTGCCGTTTGTGAACGCCCAAGACACCCTGAACAATTTCTTCGGGCCTGTTCCGGTCGCCTACCTGAAGTTGCAGGCAGCCAGGAACACGCAGTTCCTTATCGGCTCGCTTCCCACCCTGATGGGTGCCGAGTCCACCTTTACGTACCAGAACTTCAACATCGAGCGCGGCATCGTTTGGAACCAGGAAAACGCCATCAATCGCGGCATTCAGGTGAACCAGACACTGGGGAAGCATCTTTCAGCCGCGATCAGTTGGAACGACGGCTACTATTCCAACCGCTACTCGTGGCTCTCGGGCTCCGTGACCCTTACGAAAGGGCCTCACAGCCTGGTGTACGACGGAATGGGCAACCTGGGACAGACCGCCTATCAAACGACGGCCACGCCGGTGCAGAACAACAGCTACATGCACGCGGTGATCTATACGTACACCAAGGGTCCTTGGATCGTTTCACCATACTTCCAGTTCAGCAAGCTGCCGACCAACGCGAAGGTGGGCGTCGCCAAGGGCACATCCGCAACCGGCGGCGCGCTCAACGTCAGCCGCGCCTTCAAAGGCGGCTTCTCGCTTCCGGCGCGCGTGGAATACCTCACAAGTTCGGGCAGTGCTACCGACGGATCGGTCAACTTGTTGGGCTTTGGAGCGGGCAGCAATGGCCTCACCCTTACCGCGACGCCAACCTACCAAAAGGGTGGCGTGTACCTGCGCAGCGATCTCGCATGGGTTCACGCAGACAGTTACAGCGCGGGAGATGTTTTCGGCAAGTCGGGGACCAATGCGGACCAATTCCGAGGCGTACTTGAATTCGGCTTCATCTTCGGCAAGAACATTACCGAGAAATAGCCGAATCGAAGTATAGCTTCGTCAGGGCGGCGACATGCGATGGACTGGCCGCGGTCAGAATCTGTCCAAAAACTTGGATTTTAGTGAAGGGTACGGGCTTCAGCCCGTACATAAACCGTCTTTTCAGAGTTTCTGGACAGGTTCTCAGGCAGAGCAATCGCATTTCAAATCTCGTTGCGTGCGACGCGCCGGAAATGGGCCGAACGGCAACTGCGGATCCTTCGTCGCCGCGCTCCTCAGAATGACAAATCGATGAGAGTGCTCTGGGAATTCCAAATGCGATTGCCCTGCGCGGTCAGGACTCCGTCGATTGTTTGCAACTTGACAACAACGAAGTTAGCGGGACTCGCTGCATCGCTATCGGTTTTTTGCTAACTTCGTCTTTCCTCATTTCATCTTTATCTCTCGGTCTCTAGCCTTTAGCTAACTCATTCTGCTTACCCATGTCTTTCTTGCACCAACTCCGATGCGGGCAAGCTCTCCAAAATCCCGGAACCACCGCCGGGAGTTGATCGACGAACTTCAATTCCAGGAGAATGCTCATGGCAGAACAAAAAGCACCTCAGATGCAGGCCACCTTGGGACTCACCGGGCTGACCAGCAATGCAATGGCTCTCATCGCTCCCGGCGCCTTCCTTTGGCTCACCTTCTTCATCCAGGCCACCACGGGAACCACGGCGCCAGCCATGTGGCTCGGCATCTTCGGTGCCCTGCTGCTCTGCCTGGCAACTGCTGTGGCCTACGCCGAAATCTCCAAGCTTTATCCCGGCACCGGCTCCAGCTACTACTATGCCGAGCAGGCCATGCTCTCCAAGGATGCAGCTTTCAAATATGCCCGCATCGCCAAGTTCATCGTCGGCTGGGGCTCGCACCTCTACTACTGGGTCTATCCCGGCGTCATGGTCGCCACCACCGGCATCTTCGTTGGCTATGTGGTCGGTTTCCTCTATCCCAGCTTCATCAGCGGCGGAAACCCCGGACCGCTCTTCATGGCTTCGGTGGCCATTGTCTTCTCGTTTTTTGTCGCCTGGATCGCCCAGAAGGGCGCCGGCGCTTCCACCGCCGTCAACCTGGCCATCAACATCATTCAGATCTCCGCGCTGTTGGTCTTCAGCGTCCTGGCGCTGGGCTATCGCGTCAACCATCCCGCAGGTTCCACCGGCTTCCAATACGACGCGCAGACGCAGTCCACTTATACCTATCAATTTGCCACCAAGCCCGACGGCTCCATCATCCGCGATGCCAACGCCGCGCCCCTGCCACTTCTCGATGCCGCAGGCAAGCCGCTTCCCTACCAGATCACCTATCCGGAAAAGGACTCCAACGGCGCTTTCCTTACCCACACCACCGCTTCGTCCGTAATCTCTCCGCATAAGTTCAGTTTCCTGTTCATTCAGGCTACTGTCGCGATTCTGATTCTGGTCGGCTTCGAATCGGTAACCTCGATGGGCGGCGAGGCTAAAAATCCCACCAAACATATCCCCATCGCCGTCATCGGTTCGCTGCTGATCCAAGGGCTGGTGTGCTACCTGATCGAGTATTTCGCGGCAAACTACTTCCTCAACTCCGGCTATACGATGCAGAGCGCGGCGGGCTCCGCGGCCCCCATCGGCGACATGATGATCATCGTCGGCGACGCGCTGCTCGGCCAGGGCAATGGCAAGTATTTCATGCTGGCCGAGGCCTTCACCGTCTTCCTCGCCCTCATCGGCACCACCCTGAGTTGCATGAACACCGGCGCTCGCGTCACCTACGCCATGGGCAAGGACGACGAGGCTCCTCAGCACTTCGGCGTTCTGCACGCCGGCTCTCTCACCCCCCGCCGCGCCATCTGGACGCTGGCCGTCATCTCCGCGGTCATCGGCGTAATCGCCACCACCCTGGTCTTTGCCGACGCCGGCGCACCTTCCGATGCCACCATCGCCGCGCTGCCTCACGGCATCTTCTCCAGCTTTGGCTACACCAACCACGACCAGTTGGCGGCGCTGCCCAACTCGCTGCTCACCATCACCCTCACGTCGAACTTCGGCACCTTCATCCTCTACGCCCTCAGTTGCTTCCTGTGCATCGTGGCTTTCTGGAAGCGCCCCGACTTCAACGTGGTCCTGCACCTCATCATCCCTGGCTTCGGTCTCCTCGCCAACCTCGTGTTGATGGCGTTCTACATCATCAGCCCGGTCTTCGGCCTCGGAACCTTCAAGGAACCGCTCCTCGCGCTCGGCATCTCGGCCGTCTGGGGCATCTACGGAGCCATTTACTTCCTCCGCACCTCCAAGGCCAAGGGCAAGTCGATCCTGCTCGAGTCCCGGACCACGGTTCTCTAGGTCTCCGACCGCTTGAAGTTGTACCAGCTTGGGTGCCCCAGGTCTGGGGTCCCCACGGATAGGTTTTCGTCCGTGGGGTGGAGATCTCGCTTTTGGGACCTGGGAAAGCACGAACGCTAAACCACTCCTCCAACTCAACACACCACAGGGTGGCTCTCCAATCTTCGACTTGATTTCAAGGCGAGGATTGGAGAGCCACCCAGTGGTACTTTCAACTCAGGTGTCTCACAATTCAAAAAGCCTCTACCCCGGCAAGGGCGAGGAGGCAGCAGGCGGCGGCGCCCATGTTAGATGTAGTGTTCGGCCAGGCAAGCGATTTCGGCAAGATTCGCACCAACAATGAAGACGCGATGGGATCTTTTATCCCCATTTCGCGCCACCAGGCCCGCTCCCACGGCTACCTCTTCGCAGTCGCCGACGGCGTGGGCGGCATGGATCTGGGCGAAGTTGCTTCGGCCACGGCCGTTTCGGTCCTCACGGAGGAATTCCCCAAGGCGCAGGCTGGCACTATGCTCGTCAGCCTGCTCCCGCGCCTGGTTCAGCACGCCAACGCCGCGGTCCACGATTGCACCCTGGCTCCCGAGTACCGCGGCAAAAACATGGCCACTACCCTGGTCGCCTGCGCTCTCCGCTACGATCAGGCCGTCGTCTCTCACGTCGGCGACTCCCGCTGCTACCTGGTCCGCAACGGCCAGGCCAAGCAGGTCACGCAAGACCACACCTGGGTTAACGAACAGCGAAAGATGGGCCTGATCTCCGCCAGGGAGATGGCCGAATCCGAGTCGCGACACATCCTGATTCGCTCTCTGGGGCCGGAGATGTTCGTCTCGCCCGATACAACCACCCTCACCCTCCAGCCCGGCGACGTACTCGTTCTTTGCTCCGACGGTCTTCATAACGAGATGAGCGATGAAGCCATCGCCGCAATCGTCTCTCAGAACAAGGACATTGCGGAGGTAGCCCGCGAACTGGTCGCCCGCGCCGTCGAAGTGGACGGCAACGACAACACCACCGCCCAGGTCGTCCGCGTTCGCGCCGTCGAACAGATCGGCATGTACCGCGGCCGCCCCTACCGCCTTCCCTCTTAAGAATCTGTCCAAAAACTTGGATTTTAGTGAAGGGTGCGGGCTTCAGCCCGTACATAAACCCAGCAGAATGAGTCGGGCTTTACAGGTTGCGGAAAAACACGGGCAAAAGGGCGATATGCGTCAGGGCACGACTTC
>JAATFE010000344.1 GCA_015655365.1 Terriglobales bacterium | reverse complement strand
GAAGGCATGTTGAACCGGATGGAAGGCATGGTCCGCGCGTTCGATCCCTGCCTCAGCTGCGCGACCCATGCGGATGGGCGCATGGCGCTGGAGGTCGATGTGCTGAACCCGGATGGAAGCCTACAGCAGAGAATTACGCGGTAGCAACTTCTTCTTCAGACCGATCTACTCGTACCGCAGCGCCTCGGCTGGCAGCACGCGGGCTGCGGCGGACGATGGGTAGAGCGTGGCCAGCAGCGAAATTCCGATGGAGACTACGGAGACAATCACCCCATCCAGCAGCCGCGGCGCAAAGGGCAGGGTATCGATCGAGTAGACCTCGGCCGAGAGATGAATGAAGTGGTAGTGTCCGCCGGCCCACGCGATCAGGTAACCGAGCACCAGGCCAATCGCGGTGCCGATGATGCTGATCAGAAGTCCTTGCAGCAAAAAGATGCGCCGCACCTGTCCCGGCTCGACGCCGAAGCTCATCAGCACGGCAATGTCGCGGGTCTTCTCCATTACCATCATGGTCAGCGCGATGAGAATGTTGAGCGCCGCCACAATCACGATCAGTGCGATCACGATGAAGGTGACCACCTGTTCCAGCTTCAGCGCACGGAAAATCTCGCGGTTCTGCTCCATCCAGTTGGTGCTCATAAAGCCCTTGCCGGCGGCCTGTTCAATCGAGTGGCCGATAGCCGGAGCGTGGTCCAGGTTGTCGACCTTGAAGCTGATCACCGACAGCAGATCCGGCTCGCTGAAGAGGCTTTGCGCGTCGGCCAGCCGCATAAAGGCCATGGCCGCGTCGTACTGGTAAAAGCCCGAGTGGAAGATGCCGGTGACGCGAAAGCGCTGGTACTTGGGCGCGAGGCCAAGCGGCGTCAACTCGCCCTGGGGGCTGGTGACCAGCACGCTGTCGCCCACCTGCGCGCCAATCTGCTCGGCAATATCCTTGCCCAGTACCAAGGCCGGATAAGGCGTGTTGGCTGCGCCCGGCTCTGGATTCGGCATCGCTGCTTCCGGTTCCAGATCCTTTGCCGAGCCGGAAACGACCGAGTCCAAAATATTGCTGACTGTCCGTTCCTGCGCGGGGACAATGCCTTTGATCAACGCAAAGCCGGCGCGCGGTCCGCGCGAAACCAGCACCTGCCCGTAGATTCCCGGCGCGGCGGCGGTCACATGGGGCACGGTGCGCAGGCGGTCGATGAGCGGCTGCCAGTCGCGGATGCCGTCCGACTCCACGCGCATCAGGTCCACGTGCGCCGAGGCTCCCAGCAGCCGGTCTTGCAGGTCGCGCCGCATTCCGTTGGTGATGGCCAGGGCGATGATCAGTGCGGCCACTCCCGCGGCCACGCCTGCAATGGAGATTGTGGTAACCACGCCGACCACGGCCTGCCGCCGCTTGGCTTTGAGATACCTTAATGCCAGGAAAAGCTCGAATCGCATGGGCCTACTTCGCTCGAGGGTCGATGACCGTCTTGGCCACGCCGATGTTGTCGTGCCTGTCGTAGACGCGGACGGTGATCAAATGCTCGACCGCGCCGCCCGCAACATCGGCAGCCGGAAGGCGAATTTCGTAGTGCTCGTGCTTCGAGTCGGAGAGCCCGCCCACCGGCTCGATGTACTGCCACGGCGCAGCGTCCAGCGAGTACTCGGCATGGGCAATGGGCGAAGCCGCATCCTCGGCGTCGAACGTGACGTGCGGCGAATCGCCTTTCACGGCGTCCGCCTTCAGCCCCGTAATCACCGGCGGCGTGGTGTCCACTTCGAACCGCTCGCTCTCCCTGCCTCCGGTGAGCGCATCGCCCGGAGTGTGCGACGGTGCGTCGGTGGCTACAACCTTTACCTGGTAGCCGCCATCGGGAATCAGCGCGGCGTCAAAGCTGTAGGCCTTCTCGGTGATCCCGTCCTTGAGCAGCCGCCACACATGCTCGCCGTCGCCGCGCAGATAAAGCGCAAAGGTCAGCTCGTCGCCGTTGTCGTCGTGGGCCGCCCAGCGGACAGCGATGGCGGTGCGGTCCTTGGTGGCCTGCAAAGGCGCGTTGGCGGCGCTGTCGAAGGTCGTCACCACATTCGGCGTAGGCGAGGGAAACGTAATGCTGATCGGTTGCTGCTGGCCGCCGGGCTGGTTCTGCGGATTGACGCGCGCCCCTGGCACAACCACCAGTTCATCCACCGCCGGCGCGGCATTCACAGGCAGGTAGTTCACGCCCACGGTGCCCACGCTCCCACCTGCGTGCAGCACGGCCTTCCACTGCAAAAACCGGCCCGCAGGCGAAGCCACCGCGCCGTCCTTCAGCGGTTGCCAGTCGCTCCAGCCTCGCACCGGCTGCTCTACGTTGCCGGAGCGGGTCCATAACTCATAGCCGGTCGAGCCCGGCGCCACTTCGATGCGTCCAAAGCGGGCAAGCGCGCCCGTATCCAGCACGTCGCTCGAATACTCGTGCTTGCCGGTGGCCGAGTCCAACCGGAACAGCTTGCCGGTGTTGCCGGTGCCGATCAAAACGCTCTTTGCGCCTTCCGCACCCGGTGACACCGCCAGAGTCAGGCCTTGCTGCGCTTCCAGATGGGCCACATCGGCGTAGGTGCCGTCGTCCGCGATCTGGAGGACGTGTCCGCGGTTGCCGGTCAGTGCCAGCAGTCCGTCCGGCCGCAAGGCCAGCGCATAAACAATTTCGTTCTTGCCGGTCCACAGCTTGCGCGGGGCTTGCCCTTCCACGAGGGCAAAGATATCGGTTCCCTCGGGTGCCGAAGCGCTGGCGTTTACTCCCGGCAGCGATCCCGGCTGCATCACGGTAATGGTGCCTATGCCAATGCCCTGCACGGGCAGCGGCGGCAGCGGATTGTGGCTCTTGTCGCCCACGCTGGCCGCGTAGATGGTCCCGTTGGCGCCCACGGCCACAGCCGTGATCTCGCGGCGAGGCGCCTCAAAGAGCACGTAGCCCTTGCCTTGCGGATCGATGCGATAAACCAGCCCGCTGCCGTCCGAGCCGGCGATCAGGTTGCCCTTCGCGTCCCAGGCCAGCGTGCGGATATGCTGCTCGTCGCTCTTGAAAAAGACCTCCGGCTGCTGAACTTTTTTTGCGGGATCGACGCGATAAACGGCTCCCGGCCCGCCGACGGCAATGTAAAGCCGCCCCGCCGAGTCGAAGGTCAAGTCCCAGATGTAGTGCGATTTTGCGTCCGTCTTCTCGGCGCTTTTTGCATCGAGTTTGGCGGCATCGAAGACCACCGTCGCGCTGCTCTCGTCCTGCTTGGCGCTGGCATCGGCCTTCAACCGGTAAACCTTGCCGCTGGGCAGTGTGGCCGCGTAGAGCGCTCCATCCGGGCCCAGCCGCACCACCTGCACGCTCAGGTCCTTGGTCTCGAAGAGTGTGAACGGCTTTCCGTCCGGTCCCACGCGCAGCACCGTGGCCGGCGAGGCGGTGCCCACATAGACGATCCCGCTCTTGTCCGCAGCCACCGACCACACGAAGGTCGAGGGCGTGGTCAGCACCTCGCTCAGCGCAGGCGCTTCGCGCAGATGCCCGTCGCTGGTGAGCGCAATCCCTTGCGGCGTGCCCTTCTCGAACTCGTCGATCCGCGACTGGGTCCACAGATGAGTGCCCTGGGCCAGGGCTGGTTGAAAGGCGGCAAAAGCCACCAGGACGGCTGCCAGCGCGGGAAGACTCAGCGCGGAGCCAATGCGGCGAATGGTGCAAGTGGGTACAAGCATCCTGCCGTCGAGTTTACTAAAGTCGGCGCGCGCCGGGCAGTTTTTTGGCAAGGCGCCGCCAGGACACTGCCAATCGGAAATTGGAGAAAGGGCGGCGGAAGCAAGCAGAAGCAGCGTATCCTGCGTCTAGTAAACGCAGTCGCATCCATACCGGTTTCAGACGGATCGAATCATGAACGTATGCTTTTCCCGCACAATCCTCGTTGGGGCATTGCTCTGCTCCGTGCCCCTTTGGGGACAAGTTCATCGCCCGCGCCATTCGCGCTACCCCAACTCGCCCTCGAACGACCCGCAACTCCAACTCCCTACGGATCAGGCGCAATCCTGCTTCACGCCGGAGAGCAGCCTCATCGGCTACCAGCAGTTTCAGCAATTCGATACCTATCCCCAGCCGGCCAGCAAGGGCTATTTGTGCATCAACATTCCGCCGGGGAACACGTTTGTCATCGACCATCTCTTTGCCGAAGCGGACTACGATGCGGCGCTGCCGATGGACGCCGAGTGGTATCTGGACAGCGTCTCCGGCGGCTATGAATTGATGACCGGATTCGCGGCCAAAAGAGTCGGTTCCGTCACGCCCAATGCCCACTACGTGCTTTCGCAGCCGGTGCATCTGGCGGTGATGGGAGGGACGCGCGTCACCCTGGTCATGCATAGCTACTACGTGAACACGAACAGCGCAATTACCGAGACTCCGGGCACGGCGAGTCTTTCGCTGATCGGCCACTGGGAATAGCAGGTTCTGTCGGCGCTACCTTCCGCCTCGGAACTGGATGATCTTGCGGCGATCGCGCTTCGAGGGCCGGTGTTCCGGCAGCGGCGCGAATTGCTGCATTGCCTTGCGCTCCGCTTCCGCCTTGATCCGCACTGCTTTGCTCTCCTCGGTCTCCCGATAGAGTGTTTGCGCCACGGCTGCCGGGCCGCGCATCTCGCTCAGCAGCAAAATTTCAACCTGGAACTCTCCGCCCTCGTTCTTGATCAGCAGCATGTCGCCAGCGTGGACTTCGCGCGCGGGCTTGGCCTGGATGCCGTTGGAGTGAATGCGGCCCAGGTCGCAGGCCTTGGAAGCCAGCGCCCGTGTTTTGAAAAAGCGTGCGGCCCAAAGCCACTTGTCGATGCGTACGGAGTTCATCCTTCCATTCTCGTATAACAAGGCCGCACTTTGCATCGTGCCTGAACGGCTACCAAGTCTCTGACCGCTTGAAGTTGCATCAACTTGGGTGCCCCAGAGCCTGCCCTGAGCTTGTCGAAGGGTCTCGCTTCTGAGACCTGGGAAAGCACGAACTCAACGTACGAAATCATCCGGTCAGAAACCTGGTTCGTTTTCGCTTCAGGCTGTAGCGGGCACGCCGTCTTCTGCCGCCACGGCAGCGGAAGCAATTTGCCGCACTGCCCATCCTGCAATGAGCAGGCTCGGCGCAAGCGTGGGTGCGGCCTCGCCGAGGGCTCCGAGCGTGGTCGAAAGCACTTGCTGTCCGGCCTGTGCCGCGCGAGAGACCACGGTGCAAGGAAACTCCGGAGGCAATCCTTCCTGGAGCCATTCCTCCGCCAGCAAGTGAAGATCGCGGCCTGGCATGTACACCACGCGGGTGGCGTCCTCGATGCGGGGCAGCGCCGACTCGTAG
>JAATFE010000507.1 GCA_015655365.1 Terriglobales bacterium | reverse complement strand
GCCCTGGCGCAGCTTGAAGCGCGGCCGGGGTTCACTCCGCCGCTGACGCTTCTGAAGCCGGTGCACGGAGCCGAGCCCGGCCTGGAAGCGCATTTGGCCAGCTTTTTCGAGCAGGACTACCCCGCCTACGAAATTCTCTTTTGCGCCCGCTCGGCGGAAGATGCCGGGCTGGAGACGGCGTGTCGGGTGGCAACGCGGTATCCGCGGGTCCCGGTGAAATTTCTTTCGACCGGCGGTAAGCCCGACTACATCAACGCCAAAGTTGCCTCGATGGAAGCCATGGAGGCTGTGGCGGCGTACGAAATCCTGGTCATCAGCGACAGCGATGTGCGCGTGACGCCGGATTACCTGCGCGCCGTGGCGCTGCCCTTTGCCGATCCGCATGTGGGTGCCGTGACCTGCCCCTATCGCGGCGTGGCGGCCGAGGGCGGGTTGTGGGCGCGGCTTGAAGCCGTGGGTATGTCGGTCGAGATGACCTCCGGGGTGCTGGTGGCGCGGAACCTTGAAGGGATGCAGTTTGTGCTGGGCCCGACCATGGCCTTCCGGCGCGAGGCGATCCGCCAGATGGGCGGCTTCAAGGTGACCGCTGACTACTGCGCCGACGACTTCGTGCTGGGCAACGAGACCTGGAAACTGGGTCAGGCCGTGGTTCTGAGCCACCACGCCATCGACCACATGGTCATCAATTCGAGTCTCATTTCCTCGCTCAAACACCAGGTCCGCTGGATGAAGTCCACGCGTTTTTCGCGGCCCAGGGGGCATTTCGGCACCGCGCTCACCTTCAGCCTGCCGTTCGGGCTGCTTGGATTGGGGGCGGCAGCAGTGATGGGGCATCCGGTTTGGGGGCTGGCGCTGCTGGCCTGGAGTGTGGCCACGCGGTTGGCGATGTCGATCACAGTCGGCGGGCTTGTGGTACGCGACACAAGCTGGTTCGGTCTGTTGGTTCTCTACCCGATCCGCGACCTGATGGGCTTCGGCTTCTGGGCGGCCAGCTACCTGGGCAGCCGGATCCTCTGGCGGGGAAAGGTCTTTCAACTGCTGCCCGGTGGGAAGATGCGGGCGGGAGAGTAAGGACTGATTCTGCTGAAGAAATTCAGGGCAACAAGAAGGGCGCAGCCAAAAGCCGCGCCCTTCTTATTGCAACATTGACCTACTACAACGGACGGTCGGTCCACAGCGCTTTGTCGGCGATGGATTGGACCGGGTAGAGGCGGCCCGCCAAGATCTGTTCGGCCTTGGACTGGTTGGTGTCTTGGGCGAAAAGCCACTTGCGTTCGCCCGTGCCCCAGGTCTTGGAAAGCTGATCGTCGCTGAGGAAGATCTTGGGCGCGTCGGGGTAGCAGGATCCCCACAGCAGAGTGGAGCCGTTCCCATGGGGCGAGCACTGCTCCACAACCAGCAAGGCCGGTTTGCCCAGGAATTTGTGCGTGTAAAACACCACCGAAGAGGCGTCCGACTGGTCGCCGTAGATGATCAGCGAGTCGGCGGAAGAACCTCTCTGGACGATGGTGTCGGCCAGTTGCTTGGAACTGAGCATGGGTTCGAAACGGGCAAAGGCGATGTGCGCCGCGATCAGAAAGATTGCCGAGGTAAGCGCCAGGCTGACGGTGGCCGCCAGATGCTTCTTCTTGAGCCGAAGCACCAACCCGATAGCCGGACCGATCAACAAGGTGATGGCTGCCAATGCCGCGGGCAGGCGAAGTGCCGCGAACGACGGGCCTGTCAGGTCGAAGATGTGAGACATCGAAAGCGTATAATCGCCCACGTCGCGGTGCGCCAGCAGCGTTCCAATATCGCTGACATAGGGCAGGTGGCGCGACTCCCATAAGCCCCAGCCCAGGCCTACGGCAGCCAGTGCGCCAGCCACGGTAAAAACGGCATGGGCACCGGTGAGCCAGGCGGTGGAAAGGAGCGATTTGCCGCTGCTTGGGCTGCGGTTTTCCTCGATGCCTGCCAACATGCCGGCGGCGAGGATGAGCAGCGGCGGCCAAGCCGGGAAGGTGTAGTACTCCTGGTTGGTCGAGATCGAGAAGAACACCAGGATAAAGCCCGCAAACAGGCTCAGCAGCCAGATGGAGCGGACGCGGAACTTGAGCCGCAGAACGTAGCTGGCCACATCCTCGCGGGCGGCGTTGTCCAGGTAGAAATCGACCGTCTGGCCAGCGTCGTGGCGCAAGTGCTGCACCCAGTTGCGACGGGTCTTCCAGGCCACCACCACCAGCGCCGGCAGGAACAAGCTCCAGGGAAAGAGCCAGACCAGGTGCAGCAGCCAGTAGGCGGCAACAGGCAGGCGGTTATAGTCGTGCGGAAAGCCGTCGCCCAAAAAGCGGAAGACGTGCTCGTTGAGAAAGTAGAAGTAGTAGAAGCCGTGGACATTTCCCAAGGTGGGGTGGTTCCCGATGGCGTGGCCCTGGTCGGGATTGGCGATGCCGGCCAGGATGTGCCAGGGCGCGGCGATAGCCAGAAACAGCAGCAAACCGGAGAAGGGGTTCAGGTCGCGCCAGCGGCGCCATTGCCCGGTCAACAGCAGCAGCGGAATGGCTGCTGCGGCAAAAAAGACGGGCGCAATCAAGCCTTTGGTCAGCGTGGCCAGGGCCAAAGCGGCCCACATGCCATAGATCCGAACCGAAATGCCCGCTTCCAGCCCTGTCATCAGGCAATAGAGAGCCAGCAGGAACAGAAAACTGAGCAGCGCCTCAGGAATGGCGAAACGGGTGAAGAGAAATGGCCCGATCGAGGTGAGGATGGCCAGTCCGGCATAGAGGCCGGCGCGGTCTCCCCAGGCGCGACGCGCCCAAAGCCATCCCAGCCAGGCGCAGCCCAGCAGAGCCAGCGCGTTGGGCAGATGGGTGGCAAAGGCGTTCTGGCCGAAGATGCGATAGAGTCCTGCATCCAGCCAATAGGGAAGCGGGGGCTTCTCCAGGTAGCGGATGCCGTTGACCTTAAGGGTAACCCAGTCCCAGCTCTCGGCCATGTGCTGCGCGGCCTGGGCATGGGAGGCGTCGGCGTCGTCAAGCAGCGGCGGGGTGAACAGGGAGGCAAACTGCACGGCGGTAAAGATCGCCGCCAAAAGCACCCAGGACGCCAGCGCGGAGGGCGCCTGGCGTGGGCGATTGTGCGTGTTCGTATCGTTGGTCATCGTAGGTTTTGTCGGAGACGGGGTTCTGTAGCGATTGAAGTGGCAAGCCGCCTGGCGCCGAAAAGAGCGTGATTGCAGCGGGCTGACACGGACAACTTCATGGAAAACCGCTCCTGTGAGCAGGATAGCAGCCGAAAACACAGCGCGTATCAGCATAAAAGCCTTAGCGCAGCTCGTGGTTCCCGTTCCCCTCCTGGGAATCGCTGGGAGTAGGGCCGGCAGGAAAGCACAACCTGAACCGTTGGCAAGGCGCAAAATATGGAACAGGAAGGTTTTAGAACGATGCGAACCGGTCCCGATCCGCTTGGCCAGAAGCCCAGTACTCCCGCCCAGGAAGCCCTGCTTCGGCCTGTGTGGGGGCAGCAGGTGGAGGCATGGCGTGAGTTGCTCGACCGGTGCGCCCTGAACGCCAGCCGCAAGCGGGTTCGAGTTCTGCGCATCGCCACGCTACGGCTCCAGGCGGCGCTGGAGTTCTGGCTGCAAGAGCAGGCTCCAAATTCCAACAGCGTGCGCGCAGTCAAACGCTGGATATCCCAAGGGAAGAAGCTGCGTCGCGCCTTGCAGCCGGTGCGCGATGCGGACGTTTCTCTGCAAATGCTAGTGACCCTTCACAACCCGGCAGTTAGCCCCGACGCCCACTCTTTGCGACGCAGCCCCAGCTTTCTACGCGAAGTTGACGCGCTCAAAAGCATCGTCGAGCAGCGGCGGGAATTCGCTATGGAGACGCTGCTGGAGGAGATCGAGGACCGCCGGGAACGGCTGGAGCGCCGTAGCCACGAGTTGGAGAGGGTGCTGGAGTCTGCAACACCGCAGGCCGAGGGCGCAGCCGCAAAAGAGGCATGGCAGCTTTTTGCCGCCTTGTACGAAGAGTTCAAAGAACTGGACGGCTCCAACCTGCATGCGTACCGCAAGGGGCT
>JAATFE010000012.1 GCA_015655365.1 Terriglobales bacterium | reverse complement strand
GCTCAACGTGATCAATTTCACGCATCTTCGGAGTCTCTGGCTCGAGCAATGACTGACAACGATTTCATGCAAGCCGCACTCGCCCAAGCCCGTCTTGCCGGAGACGGCGGCGAAGTGCCGATTGGCGCGGTAGTTGTCCGCGAAGGGGCAGTCGTCGCCACCGGCCAGAACCGTGTGTTGCGCGACTCCGACCCCACGGCCCACGCCGAAATCGTGGCTCTGCGCGCGGCGGGCGCGGCAATCGGCAACTATCGGCTATCGGGCTGCACGCTCTATGCCACGCTGGAGCCCTGCGCCATGTGCGCCGGCGCCATGATTCATGCCCGGCTCGACCGCCTGGTTTTTGCCGCTGCCGATCCCAAGGCGGGCGCGGCCGGCTCGGTTCTTTCCGTGCTCAACCACCCGCAGCTCAACCACCAGATGCGGGTCGAGCAGGGAATTCTCGGCGATGAGGCGGCCGAGTTTCTGCGCAGCTTTTTCCGCGAGCGGCGCTCGACTAGCTCCGCACCAGTGCTTTGATCTCGCTCGCGGTCATCGTCACTGATGGCAGCAGCGAGTGGGCAGTACAATGAATCGCATGAACGTTCAGATCTACGCGACGAAATGGTGCCGGGACTGCCGCATGACCAAGGCATTTCTCGACTCCCACGGCATCGAATATACCGAAATCAATGTGGATGCCGATCCCGCCGCTTCGGCCGAAGTGCTGCGCCGCGTGGGCAAGCGGGCCGTCCCGCAACTGGTCATCGACGGCGAGTGGTTCCAGCCCTACAAGCCCGGCAGCGGCCTGCTTTACGACGAGCTTCATCGGCGCCTGGGGATTTCTCAGCCTGAAAAGCAAATCGCTGGCTAAGCTCCGGGCACCCCAGCTTCGGCGCAGTTCCATCGCGCCTAAGCTGGGATATTCCTATCTATAGTCTTTTATCAGCCTTTTATCGTCTCTCTCCGTTGCCTCACCTCGGCGCAAAAGCTAGGTCGCCCCGTCCCGACTGTGATATTCGTGGTACTTCTATCGCTTTCTGCGAGCCCACGCCCTTTGCCGACTTCCCCCCTGCCATTTCGCGCCCGCCTCAACCCCGCAACGGGGACGCTGGTGCTGCTCATCTGCCTCAACCTGCTCAACTACATCGACCGCTACATCCTCCCCGGCGCACAGCCCCTGATTCAGCGGGAATTCCACTCCACCGACCAGCAGATGGGCGCTCTGACCACGGCGCTGTTCGTCTTCTACATGATTGCGGCACCCTTGACCGGCTGGCTGGGAGACCGCTTCCGGCGCAAGCCGCTCATCATAGCGGGTGCGGTCCTGTGGAGCTTGGCCACCCTGGGCACGGCCTGGGTTCACGGCTATTGGACCCTTTATGCGCGCCATGCGCTGGTCGGCGTGGGCGAGGCAACTTTCGGTATCTTTGCTCCGGCTGTGCTGGCCGATTTCTACCCCGAGCGCGACCGCAACCGCATCCTCTCCATCTTCTATCTGGCGATTCCCGTAGGCGCGGCCCTGGGCTATCTCGCCGGCGGGGAACTGGGCACCTTGTGGGGTTGGCGCACGCCGTTTTTCCTCTGCGCCATCCCCGGCCTGATCGTTGCGGCCTTGTACGGCTGGCTGGGCCGCGAGCCGGAACGCGGATCGAGCGACCACATCCGGCCCACAGCCAAGCGCGCCACGGTCCTGGGGCTCTTTCGCAACCCTGCTTTCCTTGCCGGAACCCTGGGGCTGGCGATGCTGACCTTTGCCATGGGCGGCATCTCGGCTTGGGTTCCTACCTTCCTGCACCGTTCCGCCGGACTCTCGGTGGGCAACTCCAGCCTCGTGGTCGGCGCCATTACGGTGATCGACGGCATTGCCGGAACCCTGGCGGGCGGCTGGCTGGCCCAGCGCTGGCTGCGCACCGACCATCGCGCGCTCTACCTGCTCTCGTTTTGGAGCGTTGCCCTCACCTTGCCCTGCGGCGTCCTGCTCTTCTTCGGCCCTGCGGCCTGGGCTATCCCGGCTCTGTTTGCCGCCGAATTCTTCCTCTTCCTCAATACCGGCCCGCTCAACGCGGCCATTGTGAACTCGGTTTCGGCCCCGGTCCGCGCCACGGCCATCTCGTTCAACCTCTTCTGCATTCATTTTTTTGGTGACACCTTTTCGCCGCAGATCATCGGCGCTATCTCCGACCGCACCAACCTCCGCATCGGCCTCGGCGCGACGCTTATCTTTCTGGTCGTCTCCTGCGTGATTCTGTGGACTGGCGCGCGTTTCGCCCCGCCGCTGGAAGAGACGGCCTGATTCTCGACAATATTGGGTGCCCCTGGTCTCGATTCTGAGACCAGGGAAAGCAGGAACCTCAATCCGTGGTTCACCCCACCCCGCCGGGTGCCCCACTTTCGCCGCAGTTTCATCGCGGTTAAAGTGGGATAGCTCCATCTATCTATAGTCTTTTATAGCTTTTTACAGCCTTGTGTCACCCAAGAACCACCTCCGACAAAGCCCGCCCCACCGCAGGTGGTCACTTCACCGGCCTGATCTCCTGGTCCCGTGAATTCATGAAGGCTCGTCTTCCGCCCTGGGCGCGTAAATTGGGGTCGATGGCCGCGGGCCTGCTCTGGTCGGCATTGAATCCCCGCATCAGTTTGGGGTTGGGTTTGAACTTCGGCGGTCCGCCATAGAATTGGCGAGCATGGCTCAGCACTATCCCGGCCCGTCCGTGCATGGGCCGCACAATCCCTCGAATCCGCACGTCCATGTCGCGATATTTGCGCAGTTCTCCCACCTCGCCGCGATCCTCAAACAGGCTCACAACGATGAAGTGGCACCCTGCGTCCGGGGTCTCGGGCGAACACACGTCCAGAAAGCGGATCCCGTCCGGAAGCTCCACCACGTCATACACATGCGCACTGACGCAGACGTCCTTGTCAACCAGTTTGGTGGCCTCGTCGGCGCTGATGCAGGCCTTGGGCGCACCGCCAAAGGCTGCCAAGGGCGCGGCCATGGCAAACAGCGCGATCCAACCCAAGCGGCACAGGGGCATCTGAGGTCTCCACGGAAGATTGCGGAAATCCTAGCGCGATTTGCCTGGGAAGGGAAGCAAAAGCTCATTCAGTTTCGACATTCGCCGGTTGAATGTATGAGGGGCCCATGCTCACGAAGACAGTGAAGATCGGAAAGAGCGGAAACGGCCTGTGGTTTCGCATCCCCGCGGAGATTGTGAGGGCACGGAATATCAAGCCGGGAGATGAAGTCGAGTTTGCGCAAATCGGAGAGAACTAGTTTGAGTTGAACCGCATTTGCAGCCAAACCGACGCGACCGAGCGGATGCTGACTTTTCGCAAAGTTATGCCGCCGAGTATGGAATGAAGGGGGAGGGTCTGAGCCTCTCCCCTCTTCCTAAAGTTACCGCGCCTCGACCAACTCCGCGCTCTTCGCGCCCTGTCCGTAGTGGCTCTCCACGTAGTTGTCCAGAATCTGCTTGAACTCCGCCACAATGGTGTCACCGTGCAGGGTGGTCGTGAACTTGCCGTCCACATAAACCGGAGCCTTGGGCTCCTCGAAGGTGCCGGGCAAACTGATGCCCAGGTTGGCGTGCTTCGATTCTCCGGGACCGTTGACCACGCAGCCCATCACCGCCAGTTTCAGTTCTTCGACGCCGGGGTACTTCTTGCGCCACTCCGGCATGGAGGTGCGCAGGTAGCCCTGAATCTGCTCGGCCAGTTCCTGGAAATAGGTGCTCGTCGTCCGGCCACAACCGGGGCAACTGGTCACCTGCGGCATAAAGCTGCGGATTCCCAGCGATTGCAGCACCTGCTGCGCTGCCAGCACTTCCTCGGTCCGGTCGCCGTTGGGCTTGGGCGTCAGGCTCACGCGGATGGTGTCGCCAATGCCCGCCAGCAGCAGAGGCGCTAGGCCGGCTGTCGAGGCAACCAGTCCCTTCATCCCCATGCCGGCTTCGGTCAGACCCAGGTGCAGCACATAGTCGCAGCGGGCGGCCAGATTCGTATAGACGTCGATCAGGTCGCGCACGCCTGAAACCTTGGCCGACAAAATGATCTGGTCGTGGCCCAGGCCGTAGTGCTCGGCCGATTTGGCGGCATTCAGCGCGCTCATCACCATGGCTTCCATCATCACGTCGCGAGCCTGCAGCGGATGCGCCTGGCGGCTGTTCTCGTCCATCATCCTGGTCAGCAGAGACTGGTCCAGCGATCCCCAGTTCACGCCGATGCGCACCGGTTTCTTGTTCTCGATGGCGCACTCGATCATGATGCGGAAGTTGTCGTCGTCCTTGCGGCCAATCGACACGTTGCCGGGATTGATCCTGTACTTGGCCAGCGCGCGCGCCGTCTCCGGGAACTTCTTCAGCAGCAGGTGGCCGTTATAGTGGAAATCACCCACAATGGGAACGCGCAGGCCGCGCTTGTCCAGCCCTTCGACGATCTGCGGAACAGCCGCGGCGGCTTCCTCGTTGTTCACCGTGACGCGCACGATCTCCGAGCCCGCCAATGCCAGGGCTGCAACCTGTTCGATGGTTCCCGAAATGTCCGCCGTGTCCGTGTTGGTCATCGACTGCACGACCACCGGAACCGCCCAGCCCACGCGAACCTGCCCAATGTTGACCGTAGGTGTTTTTCTGCGCTGAATCTCCGCCATGCATCCAGTTTACCCGCTTCCGGGAGCGGGGGAAACTGCCTCGGCCGGCCCGGCCCCGGCGTGGTTTTGCCATTTCTCACCCCCTTGGCATCTCTCCTCGTACAATCAAAAGGGTATACAGGCCGCGGAAAGCGGCTCTGCCGAGGAGTTTCCCTTTGATCGACCGCTATACCCGCCCGGCGATGGGCAACGTTTGGACTGAAGAGAGCAAATACCACTGCTGGCTCCAAGTGGAGTCGGCGGCAAGCACCGTGCTGGCCGAGGACGGCGTCATTCCCGCTGCGGCCGCCGCGGCCATTGCCACCAAGGCCAGCTTTTCCGTCGCCCGCATCCAGGAGATCGAGGCGGAAGTGAAGCACGACGTGATCGCCTTCACCACCACGGTGGCCGAGAGCCTCAAGGCCCAGGGCCTGGACGCCGAGTCCCGCTGGCTCCATTATGGCCTCACCTCGAACGATATTGTCGATACCGCCCAGGCTTTGCAGGTTAAAGAAGCCTCCGCGATGCTGCGCGCCGGGCTGGTCAACTTCATGGCCGTGCTCAAAAAGCGCGCCCTGGAGTTCAAGCACACCCCCACCATCGGCCGCACCCACGGCATCCACGCCGAACCCACCACCTTCGGTCTCAAACTGCTCAACTGGTTCGCGGAGATGCAGCGTAACTTGGTCCGTTTCGACGCGGCAGCCGAAGACATGCGCGTGGGCAAGCTCTCCGGCGCAGTGGGCACCTTTGGCCACTTGAAGCCCGAGCACGAAGAGCGCATCTGCACGCGTTTGGGTCTGAAGCCGGCGCCGGTGGCCACGCAGGTCATCCAGCGCGACCGCCACGCGGCCTACATCTCCACGCTGGCCATCGTCGGCAGCACGCTCGACAAGATCGCCGTCGAAGTCCGCCATTTGCAGCGGACCGAGGTGCGCGAGGCGCAGGAGTACTTCAGCGAAAAGCAGAAGGGCTCTTCGGCCATGCCCCACAAAAAGAATCCGATTACTTCGGAACAGATCAGCGGCCTAGCCCGCGTGCTCCGCGGCAATGCCCAGGCGGCGTTTGAAGACATTGCCTTGTGGCACGAGCGCGACATCTCGCACTCCTCGGTGGAGCGGATTATCTTCCCCGACTCGACCATTCTTGTGGACTACCTGCTGGCCAAGACCGCGAACCTGATCGACCGCCTGCTGGTCTATCCCGAGCGCATGAAGAAGAACCTCGAAAGCACGGGCGGCCTCATCTTCAGCGGCCAGTTGCTCCTGGATCTCTCCGAGGCCGGCATGATGCGCGAAGACGCTTACCGGCTAGTGCAGGCGCACGCCATGCAATCGTGGAAAGAGGACCTGGTCTTCCGCGAGGAAGTGGCCAAGGACCCGGCGATTACCGCACTCCTCAGCCCGGAAAAACTGGCCCGCACCTTCGATTACACCCG
>JAATFE010000131.1 GCA_015655365.1 Terriglobales bacterium | reverse complement strand
GCCGGCCACGTGCTCCCGGTGGATCAGTCCCGGCACGCGAAAGGTAAACAGAAGGCGGTTTTCGTCCAGAAAATCCAGCGAAGCAAGGCTGTACTGCTGACCCAGGTAGATAGGGCCGGGAGCGGAAAATCCCAACGGCTCCACGGGAATGCTGAAGTCGGCCGCCAGCGAGGCCTTGCCAGCTTGCGAGTCGGCGCGCTCGTGCTGGGCGCGAGTCGCTTCAAGCGCAAAGCCGGTGCTGCCCGGCTCCTGGGCTACCGCCGCGCCGCTCAAAGCGGCCAGCGTCAGGCACAGCCGCATCCATTCCTGCGCCGAGAAGAACCACTTGTTCATTGCATTCCATTCTCGCTGAAGCACGGACTGTTGCGCTGTGATACGCCTCCCTCCTGCGTGTGAGACAGTTAAAGAGGGATGGAAACGATTGTAGTCACAGACCGGCGCACGGCATTTCTAGGATATGGGGCCTGCGCAATGGCTGGCTGCCTGTGGGGCACGGGCTTTTATTTTGGCCGCCTGGCGCTGAACGAAATGCGCGTCGAGTACATGGTGCTTTACCGCTTTCTCTTCGCCTGCGTGGGCATGTTGCCGCTCGTCGTTGCCAATCGCCGCCGCTTCCACCTAACAGCAAGCGAGATGCGCACCCTGCTCATCGCCGCCGCCCTGGGTGTGCCGATCCAGTTTCTCATTCAATTTCACGGCCTGGCCCTGACCACGGTGAGCCACGCCTCGCTGATGGTGGGCGCCATGCCGGTGCTGCTGGCCGCCGCCGCTGCCCTGTTTGCCGGCGAGCGTCTTGATTGGTTCGGGTGGCTGGCGCTCTGCGGCTCGACGGTGGGCGCGGCGCTTATCGTCCTGGGCGGCAGCCACGGCCCGGCTGCGCACGGCGAACCCTCCCTGGTGGGCGACCTGATGGTAGTTGCCTCGCTCGTTACCGCACTGGCCTGGATTCTGCTCAGCAAAAAGCTGATGGAAACCCACAGCGCGCAGGTGGTGACGGCCTACACCATTGTTTCCGGAACCATCATGCTGGTCGTGTGGGTTCTGGGCCCATGTCTGCTCAGCCCCTTGACCCATCGGAACGTTGCGCCGCCGCCCTTCGCCCACGTCAGCCTCACCGCCTGGGTGGCGCTAGCCATCAGCGGCCTGCTCTGCACCGCAACCACCACGCTGCTCTGGAACTGGGGCATCCACCATGTGCCCGCTTCGCGCGCCGGCGTTTTTCTCAATATCGAGCCGGCTCTGGGCTCCTGGCTGGGCGTCCAGTTGCTCGGCGAGCACCTCGGCCCCCATGCCTGGGTCGGCGGCGGACTAATTCTGGCCGCAGCCGTCACCCTCACCACCCGCGGCCACGAGCCGGAACCTGCCGCCATCCTCGAGTAGTGCGCCCCGCATTCATATCCCGTGACTTGACGAGCGCGAAGTCGAATCGAATCTCCTCTTTCCGCTCAACTTCCCTTTTCGATTTGCCGATAAGGCTCATGCCGGCTGGCTGCGGCAGGAGGTCGTGCATGGCCCTCATCATCTGGTCCGACAAGCTTTCTGTCGGCGTTAGAAGCATCGA
This sequence comes from Terriglobales bacterium, assembly GCA_015655365.1. GTDB lineage: Bacteria > Acidobacteriota > Terriglobia > Terriglobales > Acidobacteriaceae > Telmatobacter. The sequence goes on along the minus strand of JAATFE010000131.1, from coordinate 954 downwards.
CGAACAGCACATTGTCCTCATCGACGCCGTGAACGAACTTCACGCTGCCATGATGAAAGGCCAGGGAAGAAACATCCTCGGCAACCTGCTTTGCACCCTGCTCGTATACACCCGCAACCACTTTTCGGCGGAAGAAGCCATGATGGAGACTGCCAATTTCCCCGGACTGGCCCAGCACCGCATTCAGCACCACGAACTGGCCAAACAGGTCGAGGAATATGTCGAACGCTTCAAGCAGGGAGATCTCACCCTCAGCAATCGCCTGTCCAACTTCCTCTCGGACTGGCTCACCAACCATATCCTGAACACCGACATGGAATATGGTCCGTGGATGAATGAGCACGGAGTGTGCTAAGGCATTTTTTCGCTGTCACTAAAATGTAGCTATTACACCCTGACCGCGTCTCGATTTTTGCGGGCAGGGTGGAATAGCTCAATGCGGCATTCCAAAATAAAGTACGTTCCTAACCCTCGAACGATAACTGCCCCGTCTCCCACAAGACAGACACCGGTTTCGCCTCCGAAGCCAGTTCATAGACCAGCCGCTCCAGCACCAGCCGCTTGTCGGGCGGAGAAGAGCGCAGTTCCAGATCGGCGCGGGCAATCAGGCGCAGCGCGCGTGTCAAATCGCGGCGGCTCTTGTAGCGGCGGGCCTGGCGGATCAGATCGTCGGCCGCAAACGGTGGCATGCGGAAACCCTGCCACAGCGCCTGCCAAATGGCGCGCGAGTCGCGCACATTCTTTTCCAGAATCACCAGCATCTGGCGGAAGGTGCGAGCCAGCATATAGAGGTGTCCGATGGCCGCGTCGTCGCCCGCATCCGAGCTGTTTAGCAGCCCGTGCAACAGGGTCAGCGCGCGCACCCGATCATGGGCACTGATGGCGTCGGTCAGCTCATAGAGCGAGCGCTGCTTGGCCCCCAGAACCATGGTCTCCACGTCGCCCAGGGTGATG
>JAATFE010000301.1 GCA_015655365.1 Terriglobales bacterium | reverse complement strand
TGACCAGCGGTAGCGCGACCATCGTCATTCCGGCCACTAGCCTGGCTGCGGGCAGCGACAGGCTCACCGTGACCTATAGTGGCGACGCGAACTACGCCTCCAATACCGGCACGGCCACGGTCACAATGACCCAAACCACAGCGCTGCCCCCAACGGTGACCGTAAGTGCGGCAAGCACCGTTGAGTCCGGCCAACCCCTTACCGTAACGGCAGGCGTCACCGGTTCCGGCGTCACGCCGACCGGAACCTTGATCCTGACCGGCGGCGGCTATACTTCGGCGACGCAGACAATTGGCGTCAGCCCTTGCACCAGCGCCGCCAGTTGCGTCTTCACCGTTCCTGCCAACAAGCTGAGTGTGGGATCCGATTCCCTGACGGTGAGCTACAGCGGCGACTCGGTCTACGCTTCCGGCTCCGCAAAAACCAACGTGACGGTGACGCAGTCGGTTTACGCGCTGGCGGCGTCGACGCCAACGCCAACGGCAATCGCTCCGGGCGCAGCGGCCACGTCGACCGTGACGGTGACTTCGGCCACCAACTACACGGGAACCATTACGTTCACCAGTTGCACGGCGACCACGGCTCCTGCCAATGCCGCCTATGTGCCAACCTGCACGCCGAGCGGAACGGTGACCATGACTAATGGCACGGCTAGCGGACCCGTGACCCTGAACATCAGCACGACGGCGTCGACGGCTATGCTGGCGTGGCCCAAGCTGAGCGGCAAGCGCGGTTGGGCCGGCGCGGGAGGCGGCGCAGTTTTGGCCTTTCTGGTGCTGCTGGGCGTTCCGCGTCGCAAGCGTAACTGGTTTTCCATGCTGGGCGTCCTGGTCATGATGGTGGCGCTTGGCACTCTGGCCGGTTGCGGCGGCGGCGGTTCAAGCAATTCGGGCGGCACCGGCATTGCTGGAACCACGGCCGGCGCGTATACCTTCACGGTGACCGGAACCGGCAACGACGTGAACAGCACCACGGAAACCGCTACATTCACCCTGACTGTGAACTAACGCAGTTCGGCAGGCACCACAGCATGGCCCTTCCTTCGGGAAGGGCCATGCTGTTTTTGGAGAGTCATTCGCCCACCGGCATAGCCTCCCGCGAGAGTAAATAGGCTGCGGAAAGACGCGTTTGAAAAAGCGAAGTGCGTCGCGGCACGACTTTCAGTCGTGCCGTAAGTGCCGCAAAATCGACGTGGGCTTTCAGCCCCTGAGGAACGTCTTCGAGTGGATTCGCATAGAATCATCCCTTGTTCCGTAGCCTGTTGAGTCGTGCCGAGGAATCATCGACGAGATCGGGTTTTATCGCCGCGGCTTGCATCCGCAAACACAACGGGGAAGGGCCAAGGCCCTTCCCCGTTGCGCATTTCGCACAAGACCGCCGTGTTACTTCGTCATCTTGTCGAGATCCAGATTCAGTTCGAGCACGTTCACCCGCGCCTCGCCCAAAACGCCAAGCTGCCTGCTGATCACATGCTGCTGAACCAGCTTGCGGATGCGGTCCTCGTCGATGCCGCGCGCCTTGGAGATGCGGCGGGCCTGGAAGATCGCGTTGTCGGGCGTGACGTCCGGATCTAGGCCCGAGGCGGAAGTGGTGACCATGTCGATTGGCACCGGCAGCCCAGGGTTCTCGGCGGAAAGCTTGTCGATGGACCCCTGGATGCGATCAACGAGCGTCTTGCTCGACTGGGCAAGGTTGGAGCCTCCCGAGGCGCTGGCGTCGTAGCCGCTGCCCGCTGCCGAGGGCCGGGGATGGAAATAGCGGTCGCTCGTGAAGCTTTGCGCCAGCAGTTCGGAGCCGATGACCTGGCCGTCCTTGAGAATCAGGCTTCCCCCGGCCTTATGGGGGAGCAGGACACCGGCGATGCCGGTGACAACGAGCGGATAGCCCAGGCCCAACAGGACCGCGGTGACCAGGGTGTAGCGGATAGATGTCTTCCAAACGGAATGCACGGCAACTCTCCTCGGGGTCGGCTTCGGCCCCCTTGTTTACGCTAGATGCAGGGCGACCAGGAACAAATCGATGATCTTGATGCCGATGAAGGGCACAACCACGCCGCCCACGCCGTAGATCAGCAGGTTGCGCCTCAGCAGCGCATCGGCCGGCTTGGGCTGGTACTTCACGCCCTTGAGCGCCAGCGGAATCAGCGCCACGATAATCAGCGCGTTGAAGATGACCGCCGACAGAATCGCCGACTGCGGCGAGTGCAGGTACATGATGTTGAGCGCGTTCAGCACGGGAAACGCCCCGGCAAACATGGCCGGAATGATGGCAAAATATTTGGCCACATCGTTGGAGATGCTAAAGGTGGTCAGCGCGCCGCGCGTCATCAGCAACTGTTTGCCGATCTCGACAATTTCGATGAGTTTCGTCGGGTTGGAGTCGAGGTCGACCATGTTCCCGGCTTCCTTCGCCGCTTGCGTGCCGGAGTTCATCGCCACGCCCACATCGGCCTGGGCCAGTGCCGGCGCGTCGTTGGTGCCGTCGCCGGTCATGGCCACCAGCTTGCCCTTGGCCTGTTCGCGCTTGATCAGGTCCATCTTGTCCTTGGGCTTGGCTTCGGCCAAAAAGTCGTCCACACCGGCCTCGCGTGCAATCACTGCCGCGGTCAACGGGTTGTCGCCGGTGATCATGATGGTGCGGATGCCCATGGCGCGCAACCGGGCCAGCCGCTCCTTCAGGCCGCCCTTCACAATGTCCTTGAGGTGGATGACGCCCAAGGCGGTCGAGTTCTCTGCCACCACCAGCGGAGTGCCGCCCAGACGGGCCACATTCTCCACATGCTCGCGGACCTTCTGCGGTAGCGACGAGCCCTGGTCTTCCAGGAAGCGGGCAATCGCGTCCACCGAACCCTTGCGGATGCGGGTGCCGGGCAGGTTCACGCCGCTCATGCGGGTCTGCGCGGTGAAGGGAACGAACTCCGCATGAATCCCGCTCAGGTCGCGGCCGCGCAGGTTATATTCCGTCTTGGCCAGCACCACGATGGACCGGCCTTCCGGCGTCTCATCCGAAAGCGACGCAAGCTGCGCCGCGTTGGCCAGCCGTTCCGGGCTGATGTCCGGAGCGGTCAAAAACTCCGTCGCCTGGCGGTTGCCCAGGGTGATGGTGCCGGTCTTGTCGAGCAGCAGGGTATTCACGTCGCCCGCGGCTTCCACCGCGCGCCCGCTCATGGCCAGCACGTTGTACTGCACCAGCCGGTCCATGCCCGCAATGCCGATGGCCGACAGCAGTCCGCCGATGGTTGTCGGAATCAGGCAGACCAGCAGCGAGACCAGCACGAAAACGGTCTGCGGAGCCTTGGAGTACATGGCGAAGGGCTGCAAGGTCACCACGGCCAGCAGAAAGACGATGGTCAGTCCAGAGAGCAGAATGCTCAGCGCGATCTCGTTGGGCGTCTTCTGCCGTGTCGCGCCCTCAACCAGCGCAATCATGCGGTCCAGGAAGGTCTCGCCGGGGTTGGAGGTGATGCGGACCTTGATCCAGTCCGAAAGCACCTTGGTCCCGCCGGTCACGGCCGACCGGTCGCCGCCCGCCTCGCGAATCACGGGAGCCGACTCGCCGGTAATGGCCGACTCGTCCACCGAAGCCACGCCTTCAATCACTTCGCCGTCGCCGGCGATGTAGTGGTTGGCCTCGACATAGATCACGTCGCCCAGGCGGAGCAGCGCGCTGGCAACGTCTTCCAAACTTCCGTCCGCGGTGTAGCGTCGGGCGATGGTCTCGCCCTTGGCCTTGCGCAGCGTGTCGGCCTGCGCCTTGCCGCGGCCCTCGGCCATGGCTTCGGCAAAGTTCGCAAACAGCACCGTGAACCACAACCAGAGGGTGATCTGAAGGTTAAACCCGAAGCCGGGGCGGTGATTGATGGTGTTATCGATGAGCAGCGCCGTGGTGAGCACGCTTCCCACTTCCACCACAAACATCACCGGGTTCTTGACCATGCCGCGAGGATCGAGCTTGCGTACCGAATCCAGCAGCGCCTGGGCCATGATTTCCGTATTCCAAAGACTTTTCTTCTCAGCCATGACAGTCCGTTTCGTCTTGTCCTGATGCGGTATGGGTTAGAAAACCTGCCCTGCTTTAAGCACGAGGTGTTCCAGGATGGGGCCCAGGCTCAGTGCCGGGAAGAAGGTGAGCGCGCTCAAGATCACGATGACACCAACCAGCAGCGTGGCAAACAGCCCCGTATTTACTGGGAAAGTGCCGGGCGAAGGAGGCACGCTCTTTTTGCTGGCCAGGTTACCGGCCAGTGCAAGCACCGGAATCATCATCAAAAGCCGTCCGGCCAGCATCGTCCAGCCCAGCATCACGTTGTACCACCAGGTGTTGGCGTTCAGTCCCGCGAAGGCCGAGCCGTTGTTACCCGCCCCGGAGGTGTAGGCGTAAAGAATCTCGGTCAATCCGTGCGGCCCTTGATTGGCAAGGCTGGAGAGACCAATGGTCGGCGACAGCACAAAGACCGCCGTGAACGCGAGAATGATCAGCGGGAAGATGAGCACGTACAGCATGGACATCTTCACGTCGTACGCCTCGATCTTCTTGCCCAGGTATTCGGGCGTGCGGCCCACCATGAGGCCGGCGATGAACACCGCCAGCACCACCATGATCAGGATGCCGTACAGGCCCGAGCCCACCCCTCCAAAGACCACTTCGCCCATCATGATGTTGATCAGCACCACCATGCCGCCCAGCGGCGTGAGCGAGTCGTGCATGCTGGTCACGGCGCCGCAACTGGCGTCCGTGGTGATAGTGGCGAATAGGGAACTGGCGGCAATGCCGTTGCGCACTTCCTTGCCTTCCATATTTCCGCCGGGGGCGGTCAGCGTGGCGGTCTGCGCCGCGCCATGAATCAGAGCATGGGGGTGTGCTTCAGCCCAGTACACAGTGGCGAATCCTGCCGTGAAAAGCACGAACATGGCGGCCAGCACGGCCCATCCATGCCCCGGCGAACCGGTCATGCGGCCCAGCGTATAGGTGAGTCCCGCCGGAATGATGAAGATCGAGAGCATTTGCAGCAGGTTTGACAGCGGCGTGGGATTCTCGAAGGGATGGGCGCTATTGGCATTGAAGAAACCGCCGCCGTTGGTGCCCAGCATCTTGATGGCTTCCTGCGAAGCGACCGGCCCCTGCGCAATGGTCTGCGTCTGCTTGGGCTGCTCCAACGGATGCGCCGTCGTATAGGCCTTCAAATTCTGCGGCACGCCCTGGCCAACCAGCAGCAGCGCATAGACCAGCGATGCCGGCACCAGCACGTAGAGGAACGTGCGCGTCATGTCGACCCAGAAGTTGCCGATGGTCGTCGAGGTGGTCCGCTTGATGCCGCGAATCAGGGCTACGGCCACCGCGATGCCCACCGCGGCGCTGCCGAAGTTGTGATAGGCCAGCCCCACCATCTGGGTGAAATAGCTCATGGTGGTTTCGGGCACATACGACTGCCAGTTCGTGTTGGTCGTGAAGCTGGCGGCGGTGTTCCAGGCGAGATCGGGCCCGACGGCGGCCAGTCCCTGCGGATTGAACGGCAAAAACTGCTGCAGGCGCTCAATGGCGTAGGTCAGCACCATGCTGACGGCGGAGAAGCCCAGCACCGCGAAGGCATACTCGCGCCAGTTCATCTCGTGGGCCGAGTCCACGCCGGACAACTTGTAAATGAGCCTCTCGATGGGGTGGAGAACTCGATCCAGCCAGGTGCGTTCACCTTCCAGAACGCGGGCCAGATAGATGCCCACGGGACGAACGCTTGCCAGCAGGATCACGGAGAAAAGGGCAAACTGCAACCAACCGTTGGCGGACATTTAGAACTTCTCCGGATAAAGCAGGGTGAGGGCCAGATAACCAAGCAGAAGAACGGACAGAATCAGGGCAACAACCGTGATGAGATCCATGGGTTACCTCAGCTTCTGGCAGGCCTTGACGTAGAGAAACGCCAGGGCGAAGAAAATTACGGTGAATAGCAACATCGTCAAATCTTGCATCGCAGGTCTCGCTTTTCCAGGGGCACGGCGCACGGTCTCTTGTCGGTAAGCGTCGACCGGTTTGTACCCCGGAACGGCGGTTCCCACGCGAGCCATGGCCACGGCCCTACTAGCTCGTGCCTTTTTGAGTATGCGAAATCTTCTGTAAGGGAAGCGTAAGGACCTGCAAAGGGAAGCGTAAGGGGCGCTTCAGCTTGCGCAGGGCACGGAGCCTGCCAAGGCACGACGGGGTGTCCTTTGGGCGGCGGGCCGCGTATGGAAATCCGATTTTGGCTCTGCCTTTTGAGGGCTTGTGGATGCTGCGGTTATTCCTCGACGCCAGCCCATCCCTCGGGGATGAATCGGTATCCCACCCAGGGCTCGGTCTGAATGTACTGTTTGCCCGTCTCGGCTTCGAGCTTCTTGCGCAATTGCCCCACGAACACGCGCAGATACTCCGGTTGATGCGCCGACTGTGCTCCCCAAACCGCTGTCAACAGAGCACGATGGGTAATGACCTTCCCGGCCTGTCGTGCCAGATGGAGCAGCAGGTCGAATTCCTTGGGCGTCAGGTGAATCGGCTTGCCCTGCACGGTGATGCTGTGGGCGGCAACATCCACCATGAAGTCCCCGGTCTCGATCGCCGCCGTGGTCCGCTCCGGGGCGCGGCGCAGATGCGCCCTCACCCGCGCCAGCAGCTCCTGAATGCTGAAGGGCTTGGTCACATAGTCGTCTGCGCCCGCATCCAGCGCCTCCACCTTGGACCGCTCGTGATCCCGTACCGAAAGAACCAGCACCGGCGTGGTGGATTGCATGCGAATGGCGCGGCAGACTTCGACGCCGCTCATCGAAGGCATCATCAGGTCGGTCACCACCAGGTCGGGAGACCACTCGCGAAACAGCAGCAGGCCCTCTTCCGGTTCGTTGGCGGTGCGCACGTCGTAGCCCTGCGCGGAGAGCGCGGCGCGCAGCACGCGGGTGATCTGTGGTTCGTCGTCGATGACCAGAATTCTGCCCGGCATGTCGTCCTTCTTTCTTGGGAAGATTACATCATCGGGATGGCCGGTTATCATGCACCGTGGAGGTACAAGCACGTGGTCTCCGATTCGCGGGGCGTAATTCACTGGTTCGTGGGCGCGCTCATCACGGCGCTTACCACTGCGCTGCTGGTGTGGGCGGGGGCCAACTCCACCGCGGCCGCCATGGTCTTTCTGGTGGTGGTGGTCTGGTCCTCCACCCAGGCCGGAGTCTGGCTCGCTCTTTACATTGCGGTTCTCTGCTCCCTGTCGTTCGATTATTTCTTTCTGCCCCCTTTTCACACTCTGCGGCTGGCCGGCGGACAGGAGTGGGTAGCCCTCATTTCTTTTTTGGCCAGTTGCGTCGTGGTGAGCCGGGTCGCCGAGTTGGCGCGCCGTCAGGCTGGGCAGGCTGAACAGCGCCGCGAAGACGTCGAGCGGCTCTATGCCCTGAGCCAGGAGATGATGCTGCACGAAGACGCCGCCGGGCTCATCCGCGACCTGCCCCGGTTGATCCATCGCATCTTTTCCCTCGATGGGGTGGTGCTCTACATCGGCGATCGCGATGAGTTCTATGCTTCAATCGCCAATCCGCCTGAAAGCATGAAGGCCAACCTGCGCTCCATGACGCAGGGTTATAATCCCACCCTGATCGGGCCGGAAAGTGTCTCTGCCATGGTCCTGACCCTGGGCCTGCGCCCGGTGGGCGCCCTGGGCTGGCGGCCAGCCGCGCTTTCGCGCGAAGTGGCCACCGCGGTCAGCGCCCAGGTTGCCATCGTGCTCACCCGGTCTATCGCCATCGAGGCCTCGACGCGCATGGAAGCCGCCCGCGAGGGAGAGCGGCTGCGTACCGCGCTGATCGACTCGCTGACTCACGAGCTGCGCACGCCATTGACCTCAATCCGGGCCGCCGCCACGACCCTGCTACAGTCCGAAGGGCTGGACGAGGCTTCGCGCCTGGACCTTGCAGCCATCGTCGACGAGGAGGCTTCGCGGCTCGATGTGTTGATCGGTGAGGCCGTGGAAATGGCCGAAATCGACGCCAATGTGGTCCAGGTAAAGCTGGTTCCGCAGCATCCTCGCGCCGTGCTGGAACAAGCCGTGGAAGAGGCGCACAAGATTCTGGCTGCGCACCGGGTCAAGATTGCCGTCGAGGGCGACGACGAGCCAGCATGGTTCGATCCCCACCTGCTGGGGCGTGTGCTCCGTCACCTTTTGGAGAATGCCGCCGCCTACTCCCCGCGTGGCAGCCGCATCGTCTTGAGCAGTAAGCGCGTCGGCGACTGTCTTGAGTTTTGCGTAGAAGACAGCGGCCCCGGCATCGATGCCCTCGACCTGCCCCTGATCTTCGAGAAGTTTTATCGCGGCAAAAAAAGCGGAGGCAAAGGCTCAGGAATGGGCCTTGC
>JAATFE010000209.1 GCA_015655365.1 Terriglobales bacterium | reverse complement strand
CCAGGGCATCACCTTCACCGTTTACGGCCGCGACGAGGGCACCGAGCGCATCTTTCCCTACGACCTGCTTCCGCGCCTGATCAGCGCCCAGGAGTGGGACCGCATCGAGCGCGGGCTCACCCAGCGCATCACCGCGCTCAATCTCTTCCTGCGCGACGTCTACTTCGACGCCAAAATCCTGAACGACCGCGTGGTGCCGCGCGAGCTGGTCTACAGTTGCAAGCACTACCGCCGCCAGATGCGGGGGCTCGATGTGCCGCGCAACGTGTACATCTCCGTGGTCGGCTCCGACCTGCTGCGGCTCAATACCGGCGAGTTTGTGGTGCTGGAAGACAACCTGCGCGTACCTTCGGGCGTGAGTTACATGCTCACCAATCGCCGCGTCATGAAGCGGACCTTTCCCCAACTCTTTCAGAGTTATGGCGTGCGCCCCATCGACCACTATCCGCAACTGCTGCTGGCCACGCTGCGCTCGCTGGCTCCGGAGGGCCGGCCGGAGCCGAATATCGTTCTGCTCACCCCCGGCGTCTTCAACTCCGCCTACTTCGAGCACACCTACCTGGCCCGCCAAATGGGCATTGACTTGGTCGAGGGCCGCGACCTGGTGACGCACGACAACGTCGTCTACATGCGCACCACCGACGGCCTCAAGCGCGTGGATGTGATCTACCGCCGCGTGGACGACGACTTCAGCGATCCGCTCGTCTTCCGCGCCGACTCCACGCTGGGCTGCGCCGGTCTGTTCAACGCCTATCGCGCCGGCAACGTGACGGTGACCAACGCCTTCGGCACCGGTCTGGCCGACGACAAGGCGCTCTACGCCTATGTGCCGCGCATCATTCGCTACTACCTGAACGAGGACCCCATTCTGCCCAACGTCGAAACCTTCCTGCTAACCGGGGAGAAGGAGCGGAAGCATGTGCTGGCCAACCTGGAAAAGCTTGTGGTGAAGGCGGTGGGCGAAAGCGGCGGCTATGGAATGCTGATCGGCCCCCACTCCACGGCGGAGCAGCGCGAAGAGTTTTCCCGGCAAATCGAGGCCAATCCGCGCAACTACATTGCCCAGCCCACGCTCGATTTCTCCCGCGCACCGTGTCTGATCGGCAACCATCTGGAGCCGCGCCATGTGGACCTGCGGCCCTACATCCTCTTCGGCGACAAGGTGAACATCGTGCCCGGCGGCCTGACCCGCGTAGCTCTGGAAAAGGGCTCGCTGGTGGTCAATTCCTCGCAGGGCGGCGGCAGCAAAGATACCTGGGTGCTGGAACAGTAGTTCATAACCAAGTGCGGGAGACGAAATGTTATCTCGGGTTGCCGACAGCCTCTACTGGATGAGCCGCTACCTGGAGCGGGCGGAAAACACCGTGCGCCAGTTGGACGTGACCATGGGCCTGATGCTCGACATCAGCGACACCACCGCCGAGGGGCGCTGGCAGCGGCTGATGGCCTCGCTAGGCAAGCCAGCCGGCATGGAGTGGAACGGCGACATGGAGACCATGGCGCACATCCTGATCTTCGACCAACTCACCCCCGCCGCGGTCACCTTCTGCCTGAACGGCGCGCGAGAAAATGCCCGCCAAGTGCGCGAAGAAATCTCCAGTGAGCAGTGGCAGCGTCTCAACCGCTTCTTCCACCAGATTCACGAGCCCCAGACGCAGACCTTGTTCCTTTCCGACCTGGGCGACCTGCTGACCTCGGTGCTCGACGGGATTCACCTGTTCAAGGGAGTCACCGACACCACCATGATTCATGGCCAGGGCTGGCAGTTCATCCGCCTGGGCCGCTACCTGGAGCGGGCCTACGCCACGGCAACGCTGCTGGAGGTTTACCAGCCCGAGTTGGTCAATCTTGACGAGAGCGAGCCCTCCGGCTGCCAGCATCTTGAACTGGTAGGTCTTCTGCGCTGCTGCACGTCGTTCGAGGCTTATTGCCAGGTCTATACCGCCGATCTCTCCCCCGACCGCATTCTGGAATTTCTGCTGCTCAATCGCGACTTTCCCCATGCCATCCGCTATTGCATCGACTCGGTTCACGAGTGCATTGAGTCCATCCAGCGCAGCGGCGGCCGTCGCCCTCCTGATGAGTTGATCGCGGTCATCGGCCGGCTCCACGCCATGCTGGGCTTCACCACCATCGGGGAGATCCAGGCTGGTAATACGGCCGGCTTCCTCCACACTATCCGTGAGCAGTGCATGCGCATCCACGAACTCATCTACCGTCATTACGTGCATTACTCCATCCAGTCGGCACTCGCAAGCTAACGGAGAACGAGCATGAACTTCTATTCCATCCGGCACCTGACGCGCTTCCGCTACTCGCATCCCATCAGCGAGAGCATCATGGAAACGCGCATGAATCCGCGCTCGGACTCCAGTCAGCATTGCCTCAACTTCTCGCTCTCGGTCAGCCCGCGTTGCCGCGTCTTCAGTTATCGCGACCATCAAGGCAACAACGTGCAGCATTTCGACATTCCCGGCGAACACAACCAGTTGGTCATCGTTGCCGAATCGGTCGTCGAGCAGCAGGCGCTGCCCGATGTGCCCCGCTTTCTCTCTCCCGACGCCTGGGAAGCTCTCGACAGCATGATCGAGGCCGGCGACTATTGGGAGATGCTGTTGCCTTCCACCTTTGCCGTCGAAACTCCGGCCGTTGCCCTGCTGGCCAGGCAGATGGGCGTCACCCGCCGCGACGATCCGCTGATGCTGGTGCAGGAACTCAACGAGCGGCTCTTCCAATATTTTGAATACGTACCCCGCTCCACGCGCGTCGATTCCCCCATCGACGAGGCCATCGTCAGCGGCAGGGGCGTTTGCCAGGATTTTGCCCATACCATGATCGCTCTGCTGCGCCACGTCAAGATTCCCGCCCGCTATGTTTCCGGCTACCTTTACCGCAGCCGCGAAGACCACGACCGCTCCACCCCGGACGCCACCCACGCCTGGGTCGACGTGCTGCTGCCTCATCTGGGCTGGGTGGGCTTCGACCCCACGAATAATCTGGTCGCCCATCGCCGCCACATCCGCACCGCCGTGGGCCGGGACTACGCCGACGTGCCGCCCACGCACGGCATCTTCCGCGGCCAAACCGACAGCGAGCTCTACGTG
>JAATFE010000210.1 GCA_015655365.1 Terriglobales bacterium | reverse complement strand
GCAAGAGCGGTTCCCTTCTCCGGCTTTCCTGCCGAGTTGCAGGCCTTGCTCTCCGAGCTCAAGCACGTCTCGTCTGATGCCGAGACTCCCGATACGGAGCAGCCCGCGGCTTAAACCGCACCTAGTGAATCCTGGAAATGTGGCACTCGCCGATGGAGCTAAGGCCCTCCTGATTGGGGGACTCTGGCGGTACGCGTCAGGAGTTCCCCAGGTCGTGCACTGCCTCTCTTGCCTCTTCCGTCAAGCTTTTCCGCAACCGCTAATTTCCTGCCCCGACGCGTCTTGCCCCTCTTGATCGGACTCTCCACAGCCCCTAAAGTCGCATCCTGACACAGGGGAAATCCCTGTCTGCGCACAAGTGCGGCCGTAGAAACAGTTCCAAAGATTGGCCGATAGCAAACGCGATTGGGCTCCACCTATTGGAGTAAGCTCGCGTCGGCGAAATGTATGATGAGTTTTGGGTTTCTATACCCATGAAATGTTCTCGGCTGCACTGCGACAGAGTTTAGTTATGTGACGGAAGGTCGAAAACAGGCTTCCAGAACAGGCCGCAACAGGAGGCTGTGCGAGCCTTCGCGGGTTATCGGGCGATCTTGGAGTGATGAATGGCGACAGCGCCGCAATCCAGAACGGAAATGCCTCTGCCTGCCCCTGTCCCTGACGCCGCATTGATACGCGAGCAACTGAATCGCCTGCTGACTCACTCGCTCTTCTCGCACAGTAAGCGCTACCCGGTTTTTCTGGCCTATACGGTGGAGCAGACGCTGCTGGGGAATGCGGCGAATCTCAAAGAGCGAACCATCGGCGCGGAAGCCTTTGGGCGCAGGCCGGATTACGACGTGAACCAGGATCCGGTGGTGCGCACCTCCGCCGCCGAAGTGCGAAAGCGGCTTATCCAGTATTACTACGATTCCGCGCACGCCGGCGAGTTGGTAATCGAGCTGTCGGCCGGCTCCTATGTGCCCGCGTTTCGCGTGCCCGATCCTCAGGAAATGGAAGGATTGGAGTTTGAAGCGGAAGCCGCGCCCGACGATGCCTCCCCCGCCGAGCAGGATGCGGGGAGTTCCTTCCCTCAAACGGCCGAGGCCACTTTGCCGAATGCGGAAACTCCCTCAGCCGCGAGGAACACAAGCGGTTTTCGGTGGGCTGAACTGGCGGCCTTGCTGCTGGTGGCGTTGGCCGCGGGCATAGCAATCGGCCACTATCATCCGACGCCGCCTGTCTCCAATATGGCGCGGTTCTGGGAACCGATCACGTCCAGCCAGGGTCCGATCACCTATTGCATCGGCGAGCCGGGCACTTTTGAGGATCTGAAAAGAGCTCCAGCGGCTGGGGAATTGGATTCGGCCACCCTGGGGCGCCTGAACATCTCCGACGTGGTGACGCTGGCGCGCTCGATTGTTCCGCTGGACCCGCGCAACGGAGCGTTTCGCGTGCTTTCCTCCTCCGATGTCAGCTTTGCCCAGCTCCGCGAAGGTCCCATCGTGCTGATTGGAGCCTTCTCCAATCTGTGGACCATGCGCATCACCGAAAAGCTGCGCTTTGGATTCGAAATGAAAGACGGAGTGGGAAAGCTGGTGGATCGCAAAGGTCCTCATCCAACCTCCTGGAGCTTGCAGCGGGATGCGTCGAGCCGGAAGGTGGTTCGCGACTACGCCATTGTGGCGCGAATCCACGACGACACGACCGGGCAGCCGGTGATTCTCATCGCGGGCATCCTCGGCACGGGAACGGAAGCCGCCGGCGAAGTGATCTACAACCCCACCTACCTGGATTTGCT
>JAATFE010000267.1 GCA_015655365.1 Terriglobales bacterium | reverse complement strand
GCGGCGTCGACGGCGGCGAAGTTCTTGGCCACAACCGCTTCACCACGCTTGCCGTAGGTCTTCTTGATGGACTTCTTGATCTGCTCGATGGCTTCGTCGCGCGGCAGCACGCCGCTGATGGCGAAGAAGCAGGCCTGCATGATGGTGTTGATGCGCGTGCCCATGCCGGCTTCGCGGCCAACCTTGTTGCCGTCGATCACATAGAACTGGATCTTCTTGCGCAACATCTCCTGCTGGGTGGTCTTGGGAATGTGGTTCCAGACCTCGGACGCCGGGTAGGGCGAGTTGAGCAGGAAGACCGCGCCAGGCATGGCTGCTTCCACCGCATCCATCTTCTCAAGGAAGCTGAAGTTGTGGCAGGCGATAAAGCTGGCCTGGGTGATCAGGTAGCTGGAACGGATGGGGTTGGGACCGAAGCGCAGGTGCGAGGTGGTCATCGAACCGGACTTCTTCGAGTCGTACACGAAGTAGCCCTGCGCGTAGTTCGGCGTATTGGCGCCGATGATCTTGATGGAGTTCTTGTTGGCGCCCACGGTGCCGTCGGAACCCAGACCGTAGAACAGCGCGCGCACGGTCCTGGGGTCCTCGGTGGAGAAGGTAGGATCGTAAGTCAGGCTGGTGTGGGTGACGTCGTCGTCGATGCCGATGGTGAAGTGGTTCTTCGGAGCGGTCTTCTTGAGCTCGTCGTAGATACCCTTGACCATGGCAGGCGTGAATTCCTTGGAGGAGAGGCCATAGCGTCCGCCAACCACCTTGGGCATGGCAGCGAAGGGCAGCGTGGCGGCATTCTCGGCCAGCACGGTGACGATGTCCTGATAAAGAGGCTCGCCAGCGGAACCGGGCTCCTTGGTGCGGTCGAGAACGGCAATCGCCTTGACCGTGGAGGGAAGAGCCTTGATGAAGGCCGACGTATCGAAGGGCCTGAACAAGCGAACCTTGACCATGCCGATCTTCTCGCCCTGCTTGACCATGGCGTCCACAGCCTCTTCGGCGGCTTCTGCGCCTGAGCCCATCAGCACGATGACGCGCTCGGCATCCGGTGCGCCGTAGTAATCGAACAGGTGATAGGCGCGGCCAGTCTCTTTGGCAAAGCGATCCATCACCGACTGCACGATGCCGGGGACCGCGGCATGGAAGGGATTGGAGGCTTCGCGAGCCTGGAAGAAGACGTCGGGGTTCTGCGCCGTGCCGCGGATGATCGGGCGATCGGAGCTGAGGGCGTTCTGGCGATAGTCGATGATGAACTTGTCGTCCAGCAGGGCGCGGATGGTGTCGTCGCCGATGGGGAGGATCTTGCCCACTTCGTGCGAGGTGCGGAAGCCGTCGAAGAAGTGGATGAAGGGAATGCGCGACTCGAGGGTGGCGATCTGGGCAACCAGCGCCAAGTCGGCAACTTCCTGCACCGAGTTCGAGCAAAGCATGGCCCAGCCGGTGGTGCGACAGGCCATCACATCGGAGTGGTCGCCAAAGATCGACAGGGCGTGGGTGGCCAGGGTGCGGGCCGTCACATGCATGGTCGCCGGGGTCAGTTCACCGGCAATCTTGAACATGTTGGGAATCATCAACAGCAAACCCTGGGAGGCCGTGAACGTGGTGCCGAATGCTCCAGCCTGCAATGCGCCGTGCAAAGCGCCAGCCGCGCCGCCTTCACTCTGGAGTTCTTCAACGAGAGGCAGAGCGCCCCAAATGTTCTTTTTGCCTTCCGAGCGCCACTGATCGGCCCACTCGGCCATAGGCGACGAGGGCGTAATAGGGTAGATGGCGACAACTTCGGATAGACGATACGCTACCGAGGCAGCAGCCTCGTTCGCATCCAGGATTACCATGTTCTGTTCACTCATTCGCTTTGCCTCATTCAATTGCGCGGCCGACGGAAATCGGGCGCTAGGGTGAGTCTCTTCCCTGAGGGGTAGAGCCGCTGTGATGAGAGACACAAGGTGGCGGACAAATCCCGCATTGTGATTTTTTATTCACAATGCGGGACCGAAATGCCGTCCCTCAGGCCAGGAGCGCCGATACTTTCGGCATCCACTCGCTGATGGGAATTTTCTGCGGACACAATTCCTCGCAAACGCCGCAGACAACGCAGGAGGCCGCACGACTGTCCTCTGCGAGAAAGATCTGGTAGCGGAAACGAGCATCCTCCACATTGCCATACAAATGGGAGTAGTTGAAGAGGTCGAAGTTACCGGGGATGTTCACGCCGTTGGGGCAAGGCATGCAGTAGTTGCACTTGGTGCAGGGAATGACAGTACGCGCCCGGTACATATCCCGAGTTCGAGCAATCAGTTCCTGCTCGGCCAGGCCGTAGGCATGGATGCGCGAGGAGTCCGCGGAACGGAGGTTCTGTTCCACCTGGGTCATGGTGCTCATGCCGCTCAGGACCACCGAGACTTCGGGCTGATCCCAAAGCCACTGCAAGGCCCACTCCGCGGCGGAACGCTGCACGGGAAAATTCTCCATCGCGGTGCGGATGTCCTGGGGCGGATCGGCCAGACGGCCGCCCAGCAGGGGCTCCATGATGACGACCGCGAGGCCCTTGCTGGCCGCCAGCTTCAAGCCGCGCGTGCCGGCCTGGTTTTCAATGTCCATGTAGTTGTACTGAATCTGGCAGAAGCTCCACAGATCGCTGCCGTTGACGATCTCTTCGAAACAGGCAAAGTCGTCGTGCATGGAGAAGCCAAGGTGCCGGATGCGCCCATCGGCAAGCGCCGCGGCTGCCCGGGCAAGCAGATCGTGCTTCAGAACCGTATCGCGCCAGCGGCTCTGGTTCAACGAATGAAGGAGATAGAAGTCAATGTGGTCGGTCTGGAGCTTTTCCAATTGCTCGTTGAGGTATTTGTCGAAGTCCTCCGGACAGGTGATGGACCAAAGCGGCAGCTTGGTGGCCAGCTTGACCTTTTCGCGATAGCCCCCCTGGAGCGCCTTGCCCAGAAACACTTCACTCTGGCCGTCGTGATAGACATAAGCGGTGTCGACATAGTTGACCCCGTTGTCGATGGCGTAGTGCAACATGCGCGTCGACTCCGCCTCGTCGATGTTGGGGGAGGTTGGCTTCCCGTCCAGGGTGGGAAAACGCATACACCCAAAACCCAGGGCCGAGACCTTGAAATCCAGCTTTCCAAAATTGCGATATTGCATCGTCGATTTCTCTCTTTTCCGGGATCGTTTCCGGGATCTTAAAACGAGATTCTACTCTTCAGTTTTTACACGCGGAGCACGGAATGCGTATGTGCTGGATTTCACAGCATCGCGAGAATCTCTCGCATTTTCGGTGTGATTTATATCACATCCAAAAGACCGTGGTGCTGCTAAAAAAAGGTTATCGAACCGATGAAGAGAGAAGAGCAGCCCGCCAGGGGGGCTTGGGAGGAGCTGGAATGAAGAGGCCAGCCGTCCCGCTTTCGGAGGTCGAGCTATGTCCAGGCCCACAGCAAGGCATCTGCACAACAAGGTTTGCGACCCGGAAGCATCTCGTCGTATACTTTAATTACGACCATTATGGTCGCAGTTTAACTGTGCTGCCTTTCCGGCAGCCCTTGGGGGCCCGGCGATTGAGCGTATTGAGTGAG
>JAATFE010000339.1 GCA_015655365.1 Terriglobales bacterium | reverse complement strand
GTGTTGCCCACGGTGGTGGCTTCGACCGTGGTGGAGAGCAGAATGCGGGTGTGAATCTGGTCTGTGAACGCCAGATTGTTGGGCACCACGAGGTTGATGACAATCTGGTCCAGGACCTTGTTTTCGTAACCGCCCGCATTGAGGGGCGCCACGAGGCCGGCTTCCACCAGGCGGTCGATTACGTTGTTTTCGGCCTGCGTGATCCAGGCGCGGGTGGCTTGCAGCGGGCCCACATCCTGCGAGTCATCGCTCTTGTCCACGGCATCGTCGATCTTCACGCTGACGTTTTCGCTATCCCTTGTGGGCAGCTTGAGCGAGTAACCCCAGAAATGAGTCTGGGCCTTCAAGCCCACCGACTTTTCGCCTTCCAGGCGGGTCGTCTCTTCCACGTAGACGGCCACCGGCAGCCAGATTCCGGGCTGCACGTTCATGCGCCAACTGTCGAAGTGGAAGTAATATTTGGAGGAATCCTCGTGGCTAGGCCCAGTGTAGGTGCCGTTGAAACGGACCACGTTGCCATCTACATCCTCGATCCAGATGCGGCCGTAGAAGCGGCCCATGCCATGCACTTCGGGCTTGGGATGCACGTCGAAGACCCAGGTGCGGACAGAGCCCAGAAACTCGCGGCGCACGAAGCTGAAGACATAGTGCTGCTGGTCGAAGCCCGTGGGGTCGAGAAACATCATTTGCATGAAGCCGTTGGGAGAATAGGTAAACTTCTCCAACCCCAGCGCCTTGGTCAGCCCGGTGATCGCCGCAAGCGAACCCTTGAAGAAGCCGTGCCTGGCGGCCGCCTTCGGCTCGTAGGTCTTGTCCACAAAGCTCTTGCCGAAGTCGACGCGGCTGAGGATGTACTGATCGTCCACCGGCACCTGGTAGAGCTTCACGTCGGGCCGCGTGTTCTGGATGTAAGTCTCCACCAGGGGCGTGCGCTGCTGGATGTTCTTGATCAGCACCTTTTCACGACCGACAGCACGCTCCACGAGCGCGGCTTGCTCGGCGGTGAGCTGACGCGCTTGTTCGTACTTCGGTTGCTTCTTAGCGTACGCGCAGGCCGCACCCATGCTCATGATCAGAAAGGTGAGGGCTAGCTTCCGAAACGTCATGTCAAGCTCCTAGGGGTATTGTTCCAACTCTTGCTCTGCCCGCATGTACCGCTTCGGCAAGGCGGGGCCGAGTACAGCCTAAACTCGGGTGGACAACGTCGATGCTACGCCAACTGAAAGGTAATGGTAATGTTGGTCGTCAGGTCGACCGCCTGTCCGTTGCGGGTGGCCGGACGGAAGCGGATTTGCGCTGCTACGCGCCGGGCCTCTTCATCCAGTCCGTGGCCCAGTCCGTGTACCAACCCTTGTATGACGACATGGCCGGCAGCGGTGAAGGTAACGCGCAAAATCACGTCGCCCTGCACCTTCATCTGCTTGGCCTCGCTGGTGTACTGCACGGGGGGCTTGGAAAGCACCTCGAGGTTGGTGGAGGCGGGTGTGGCCTGAATCCGCTGCGGCATCACCGCGGTGGCCATGGTCGGAATGCCGGTGGAAGCGACTCGGCCGGCGTTGCCCGCGGTGGGGGCTTGCCGGGTGGCGCCGGGAATGCCCGCCGAGGCAACCCTGCCTACCACGCCCGCATTCGAGCCGGCGCGGGTTCCATTGCCAAAGCCTGCCGAGCCGACTACGCCCTTGGGTGCAACGGAGGGCCCTTGCATGCCGCCGTACGGATTACCGATGGCCGCGATGGTGGCCGGGCGGGTTGCGTCGGGGTTCGGCGTGGCGCCAAAAGTTTGGCCAAAGTGCACGGGCGCTGTCGAGGGGTGGACTTGGGGCGATTGCGCCAGCGCGGCTGCGGCGGACAAGGCCGCCTTGGGCTGCGGCGACAGGATCACCGCCGGTTTGGCCGCCTTCATGGCCGGCAGATTGATTTTGGCTTCCATCTGGATTGGTTTCGGCTCCGGCTTGGGCTCGAGCCGTGGCACATTGATTTTGGGAGCGTCCAGCTTTACTTCGGGAGGTTTGGGCAGCTCGGGCATTTTCAGCTTGAGGGGTGGGGGAATCTTCTTTTCTGCGAGCGGCGTGTTGGGAATAATCAGCACCGTCTGCTCGTAGCGGTGCTCGATCACACGTTTGGCTGTCATGCCGATGAGGATCACCAGGGCCAGAAGCAGCCCATTGAGCACCATGCTGGTGATGAAAGACTTGGCCCGGCCTTCGGGCTCGGGAAGCAAGCCGAAAGTCATCCGTTGCGGAGAATAATTTACAGCCATATATTCATTCCTTGGTAGTTGCGTTCGATTCGGTGCTGTCTAGCTCCAATGCAGGCATCCTCGCCAACGGAGAAACGCGTGGCAACACTCGCGAGGTCTTCCATCTTTCGGGAAACATTCATGTCAAGCGGAGAATCTGCTGTCAAGATCGATTGGAGTTGCTTGTGGGCGTTGCCGGCAAGAGGAAAGGTCGAGTGAATGGATCTTGCGCCTGGCCGGAAGCTACCAACGCGTGTTCGGTTCAGCAGCCATTTGCGGTGTGCGGCGCAATCCTCATTGTCAGCCGCGCAAACCCCGGGCATTCCCGCTCTCCACTTTACATTCACAGCTATCGACCAAGGAACGCATGCACGAGCTTCGCTGAGGGGAGTCCTTTGCCCGGCATAGTCGCCGTTCGACAGGAATCCCCCGCAACCTCATGGGCAGGCAAAAAGCTATTCCACACCACGCCGTCTGTGCGACGGTCTAAAAGGCGGGAGGACTGAACCAGCCCTACCATGCCCATTGTATTAGACTCAGGGTAAACTAAAGTGTACTGGAAAGGACACTCTTTTCTGTGAAGATCCTGATTACGGGCGGTGCGGGGTACATTGGCGGCACAGTTGCTGGTTTATTGGCTCAAAAAGGACATCGGGCGGTGGTTTACGACAACCTGAGCCATGGCCGGCGCGATCTACTGCCTGCGGGAGCGGGCTTTGAGGAAGGAGAACTGTCTGATCGGGGCGCTCTTGAAAACCTTTTCATCGAAGCCAAAAAGCAAAACCAGCCCTTCGATGGCGTCCTCCACTTTGCCGCCCTCATCGAGGCCGGCGAGTCCATGGTCCATCCCGAGATCTTCTTCCGCAACAACACCGCCTCCACCCTCAGCCTGCTGGAAGCGATGCTGGCTCAGGGCCCCCGGAAGCTGGTGTTTTCTTCCACCGCTGCCGTTTACGGAGAGCCGGAAGCGGTTCCCATTCAAGAGGATGCGCGCCTGCTTCCGACCAACGCCTACGGTGAGTCCAAGCTCCTCGTGGAGCACATGCTCGGCTGGCTGAACCGCATTCATGGCCTGCGCTATGCCTCGTTGCGCTACTTCAACGTGGCCGGAGCCCCCGAGGGCCCCGACGGCATCACCCGTGGCGAGGCACACCAGCCCGAGTCTCACCTCATTCCGCTGGTGCTCGATGTCGCTTTGGGCCGCCGCAAGTCCATCAAGATTTTCGGCGAGGATTATCCCACCCCCGACGGCACCTGCATCCGCGACTACATCCACGTCTCCGACCTGGCCGACGCGCATTTGCTGGCCCTCGAAGCCCTCGAAACCAAGGACCGGCTGATCTTCAATCTGGGCAACGGCAAGGGTTTCAGCGTCCGCGAGGTCATTGAATCGGCCCGCCGCGTCACCGGCCACCCGATTCCGGCCGAAATTTGCCCCCGCCGAGACGGCGACCCCGCTTTTTTGATCGCCAGCTCGGAGAAGGCCATTCGCGAACTGGGCTGGAAGCCGAAGTATGTCCAACTCGATGAGATTGTCCGCACCGCGTGGGTCTGGCACCAGAAGAGATACGCGAAGTAGGTTATTGAACTGCCTGGAAGTCGGGCATCGGGGCCCCAAGTCTCAAATTTGAGTCTTGGGGTTTCTTTGCATGGGGCGGGTTTCGTGTAGCTACATTTATAGATATGTTTGTGGTATTCTCTTGCCGTGGAGTTCGAGTGGGATCCGGCGAAAGCCCTAATCAACCTGCGCAAGCACAAAGTTCCGTTCCCTATGGCGTGTGAGACTTTTAAGGATGCCAGCAGACTGGAGCATCTGGATGCTTACAGCGATTACGGCGAGGAACGATGGATCGTTCTGGGACGTGTCGAACAGACGATTCTGTTTGTCGTTTATACGCAGCGCGGACAACGGATCCGCTTGATCTCTGCACGAAGGGCGAATCGAGATGAACAGCGAAGATACTGGACAGATGACCTATCGGCTTGATCCCGACAATCCTCCCGCCTTGACGGCTGAAGAGCAGCAGGCGTGGAAGGAACTCCAGGAGATGCCGGACGAGGAGATCGACTACAGCGATATTCCGCCCCAACCCAGCACCGGATGGCGGCGTGTCTCCGAACTGGTCCCAGCAGAGAACAAGCAGCAGATCACCTTGCGCCTGGATGCCGACGTGATCGCATTTTTCCGCGGCACCGGGCGACGCTATCAAAGCCGGATCAATGCGGCGCTGCGGGAGTATGTCAACTCGCAGAAGAAGCCAGTTTAGGTAGCTTGCTACCCGACTGGATTAAATTTTCTCGATTTCGATCAAGACACTCGACATTCGTCTCGCAGAGCAAGCAACGTAGGTGCGGAAACTCCAGATTTTCCGCCGCCGCGTCCCCAATTTCCCTTGGCCAAAGGACGCGCGGCAACCTCGCTTTCGCTGCCGTATCACATTGGCAACGGCGTCTTCGGCAGATGGAGGCGGCCTGCCCCGAGGCCATTTGCCGATTGTGTGCCATTGCCAGTAAAGTGTCTTCCACGCGGAGTCTCTGCGGACTTGTTGTTTCCGCTCCCGCAAGCCGTGAGGATTCTTCTTTCCCCAGAGGACCCATTCATGTCTTCTTTGTCCGTTCCTTCCACTGCCAATCGGGACATCGATTCCACCCTGCGCGAAAACCGCGTTTTTCCGCCGCCGCCGGAGTTCAGCGCCAAAGCCCACATCAAGAGCCTCGAGCAGTACGAGGCACTTTACAAGCAGTCCATCGACGATCCCGAGAGCTTCTGGGCCTCCGCGGCCAAAGAACTGCACTGGTTCAAGCCCTGGGACAAGGTGCTGGAGTGGGATTTGCCTTGGGCCAAGTGGTTTGTGGGCGGCAAGCTCAACCTCTGTTACAACTGCGTGGATCGCCACGCGCTGGGAGCCCGGCGGGATAAGACCGCGCTGATATGGGAAGGCGAACCGGGTGAGATCCGCCGCCTCACTTTTGCCGAATTGCACGTCGAGGTGCAGCGCTTTGCCAACGCTCTCAAGGCGCTGGGCATCCGGAAAGGCGACCGCGTCGCCATCTACATGGGCATGACGCCGGAACTGGCCATTGCTCTGCTGGCTTGCGCGCGCATCGGGGCCGTGCACTCGGTCATCTTCGGCGGATTTGCCGCCAACGCCATTGCGGACCGCGTCAACGACTCGGCCTGCGTGGCCATTCTTACCCAGGACTCGAGCTACCGCCGCGGCAACGAAATCAAGCTCAAGCAGACTGTGGACGAAGCCATGGCTGCCTGTCACACGGTGAAGCATGTGGTGGTCTATCGGCGCACCGGCTCGCCGGTGACCATGGTGGAAGGGCGCGACCACTGGTGGCACGACCTGGTGGCCGCCGCATCGCCCGAGTGCCCGGCGGAAGAACTCGACTCCGAAGACCCGCTCTACATCCTCTACACCTCCGGCACCACCGGCAAGCCCAAGGGCCTGGTCCACACCACCGGCGGCTACTCCGTGCAGACCTATCTCACCACCAAGTACGTCTTCGACCTACGCGACGAGGATGTTTACTGGTGTACGGCCGACATCGGCTGGGTCACCGGGCACTCTTATGTCGTGTATGGACCGTTGCAGAACGGCGCCACGGTGTTGATGTACGAAGGCGCGCCCAACTGGCCCGACTTTTCCCGCTTCTGGAAAATTGTCGACGACCACAAGGTGAGCGTTTTCTATACCGCGCCCACGGCGATCCGCGCCTTTATCAAGTGGGGCGATCAGTACGTGGAAAAGTTCAAGCTCGACTCGCTGCGCCTGCTGGGCACAGTCGGCGAGCCGATCAATCCCGAAGCGTGGATGTGGTATCGCGAAAAGATCGGCCACAGCCGCTGCCCCATCGTCGATACCTGGTGGCAGACGGAGACCGGCTCCATTCTCATCGCGCCTATCCCCGGCGCCGTACCCACCAAGCCCGGCTCGGCCACGCGGCCTTTCTTCGGTATCCAGCCCGAGGTGGTCAACAAGGATGGGCAGCCGGTTCCCGCCGGCAGCGGCGGGCTGCTCGTCATCCGCAAGCCCTGGCCCTCGATGGCGCGCACCGTGTATGGTGATCCCGAACGCTTTCAGCAGACCTATTGGAGCGATGTGCCCGGCAGCTATTTCACCGGCGACGGCGCACGCCGCGATGCGGACGGCTATTACTGGCTGATGGGCCGGGTGGACGACGTGATCAACGTCAGTGGCCATCGGCTCGGCACCATGGAAGTCGAGTCGGCTCTGGTGGCTCACTCCAAAGTGGCCGAGGCCGCCGTGGTGGGCCGTCCCGACGAGTTGAAGGGCCAGGCCATCTCCGCTTTTGTCACTCTCGAAAGCGGCTACCAGCCCAGCGAGGCGCTGAAGGACGAGTTGCGCAAGTGGGTCTCGAAGGAGATCGGCTCGTTGGCGCGTCCCGACGATATTCGCTTTACCGAAGCCCTGCCCAAAACCCGTTCCGGCAAGATCATGCGCCGCCTGCTCAGGGAACTGGCCACCCACGGCGAAATCAAGGGCGACACCACTACCCTTGAGGACTTTACCGTGATCGCCAAACTGAGGGAGGCGGAAGAGGGGTAATCTTATTAGCTAATCAACTGGAGATTCCAGGTCTCGTATTGAGACCTGGAATCGATTCAGAACAGAGCGTTTGTGTGTGAACTTAAAAGTGCAAATTACTTACTACCGCTTGTGGTGCGGGTTGGGTGGCATCAGGCTAGGGTGTGTTGACGTTCATCGAGTACGAATGACGGCGGCAGCGATATAGATCATGGCGGCAAAGCTTGTATCGGTTTTGCATGCTCTCATGGCGATGCGCTTGAACTCTTTGAGTTTTTGAAAGAAGTTTTCGATGAGG
>JAATFE010000001.1 GCA_015655365.1 Terriglobales bacterium | reverse complement strand
CTGGGCTCAGACCAGCCCTGAAAAACCGTATTACGCCCGCACCAACACCTTTGGAGTTTTCACGGCGTATTCGGGCGACTCCAGCCACATGCTGTTGGGAGATGCCGAGAACCGCAAGCTGTTGGAGTTTGGCGTTTCCTATAGCCGGAAGCTGTTGCTCAACCACGTTGTGAACTGGCAGTACAACGGGGAGCTGTTGCCGGTGGCGCTGGAGAGCGACCCGCTCGAACACTACGCCAACCAGCAGACGAGTCCTACGGTGGGGACCTACACGGTAAACGAGAGCAGCCCAGCGCTCACTTGTGCGCCAGTCACAGCAGCCTACGACTTCACCCTCCCTAATCAAAATGGCACGACGACCACATATACCGGAACGGAAACCATATCCTGTTCCGGTCGCCGCTGGACTGTCGGCGAGGCTATGTCTCCGGTCGGGTTTCAGTGGAACTTTCGGCCGCAGCATAAGACGCAACCATTCCTCATCGGCAATGGGGGATATATGTATTCCACTCGGGCTATCCCGATGGTCGGCTCCGGTTCTTTCAACTTCACATTCGACTTCGGGGCCGGGATTGAGCTGTACCGGTCCAAGACCCGATCGGTCCGCGCCGAGTACCGCTATCACCACATCTCGAACCACGGCACGGCAAACGATAATCCGGGCATCGACAACGGGCTGATTCAGGTCACGTACGCCTTTGGGCGCTAAAACCTGTGGCGAAAGTCGAAAATACCGAATAGTCATCCCTCAGGGGCTAAAAGCTCCATGTTTATTTTGAGCCACTTACGACACGACTAAAGTCGCGCCCTTTCAAAACGGCGACTTATTCAGAGGTTGCCTAATAGCGCGGAACCGCCTGGTCGACCTCGGCCGACCAGGCGTCGATGCCGCCGCGCACCGATTGCGCCTGCTCGAAGCCCTGGTTGCGCAGCCAAAGGGTCACGTCCATCGAGCGGATACCGTGGTGACAGAGGACGACCAGGCGCTCGTCGGGGTCGAGTTCCTGATGGGCGCGGGCGGAGACCTCGCCCATGGGCATGAGGAGGCTGGCGGGGACGCGGGCGGTTTCGAACTCCCAGGGTTCGCGCACATCGATGAGTTTGGCCTTGCCTTCGGCGAAAAGGGCGGCGGCCTCGGCGGGGGAGATTTCGTAGTCCAGCATGGAACCAGTGTAGGGGCCGCGGACGAATGGGTGAAACGCAAAAGAGCAAAGGCAAGTCCCCTTCGCTACGCTCAGGGGTGCTTGTGATGAACGGGGCAGGTTGGGGATTGAGGTTTCCCACCTTTGGCGCAAAAACAAAAACGCGCCAAGGATGGGGCACCCGGCACCTAGCTTGTGATGAGCGGAGCGGGTTGAGGTTCGCTACCTTTGCGACAGAAAAAGACGAAAAGCAGGTCCCCTTCGGCTCCACTCAGGGCAGGCTTTCGACTCCCCTTCGCTACGCTCGGGTCGCTCGGGATGACCGAGTCGAGAAGGACCTTTTGGAGGCATCCCTGCCCCTTTTGCGGACAACCAAGTAGTCTTAGAAGAGATGCCTCCTATTCTCAATGCACAATCCGTGACCAAACAGTTCGGCGCCAAGCCCCTGTTTTTCAATATTTCCCTAACCGTCGAAGACGGCGACCGCATTGGCCTGATCGGGCCGAACGGCGCCGGCAAGTCTACGCTGCTGGCCGTGCTGGCCGGGCAGATCGAGCCAGACTCGGGCGAACTGGCCGTGCGCAAGCGGGCCCGCGCCGCCTATGTACCTCAGGACTCGCGCTTTGCCGCCGGGTTCACCGTCCGGCAAGTGCTGGAAAAGGCGCTGGCCGCCGCCCACGTGAACGAAAGCGAACGCGAGGGCCGGCTGCGCGAACTGACCGGCCGGGCCGGTTTTGCCGATCTGGACGCCGAAGCCGCGGCGCTGAGCGGCGGATGGCGCAAGCGGCTGGCCATCACCAGGGCCATGGTGATCGAGCCCGAAGTGCTGCTGTTGGACGAGCCGACCAACCACCTGGACCTGGCCGGCATTGAATGGCTAGAGGAACTGCTGCGCAATGCCTCGTTCGCCGCCGTTACCGTGAGCCACGATCGCTATTTTCTGGAATCCACATCGAGCTCGATCATCGAGCTGAATCGCATCTATGCCGACGGGCTGCTGCGGGTGAAGGGTAACTTCAGCCGGTTTCTGGAAGAGAAGCAGGCTTATCTGGAGTCGCAGACCAAGCAGCAGGAGAGTTTGCGCAACACGGTGAAGACCGAGATCGAATGGCTGAGGCGCGGACCGAAGGCGCGAAGCACGAAATCGAAGGCGCGGATCGACTCGGCCAACGCCATGATCGGGCAATTGAAGGAGCTGGACTCGCGGACGGTGGTCAACTCCGCAGGGATCGACTTCGAAGCCAGCCAGAGGAAGACCAAGCGGCTGGTGGAGTTCAACGACGTGGCTTGCGACGTGCCGAGCAGCGAAGAGCCAATGGGGGCCGGACAAAAGAGTGAAAAGCGCCCACGGCGCTTGTTTACCGGACTTAATTTTGTTTTGACCGCGGGCATGAAAGTGGGGCTGGTAGGTCCGAACGGCAGCGGCAAGACCACGCTTTTGCGCCTGCTGCGAGGGGAGATCGAACCGGCCGAAGGGAATATTCGCAAGGCCGATGCGCTGCGGCTGGTCTACTTCAGCCAGATGAGAGAGCTGGACGAGAGCCTGACGCTGCGCCGGGCCTTGGCTCCGGAAGGCGACTCAGTGATCCACCAGGGACGGGTGGTGCACGTGGCCAGTTGGGCTTCGCGGTTCCTGTTTACCGGCGAGCAACTGAATCAGCCGGTGCGGAACCTCAGTGGCGGCGAGCGGGCGCGGGTGTTGATCGCGAAACTGATGCTGGAACCGGCGGATGTGCTGCTGCTGGACGAGCCGACCAACGATCTGGACATTCCCACGCTGGAGATTTTGGAAGAGAATTTGCTCGACTTTCCCGGCGCGCTGGTGCTGGTGACGCATGACCGCTATCTGCTGAACCGCGTGGCCTCGACCGTACTGGGACTGGATGGACGGGGACATACGGGACGGTTTGCCGACTATGGGCAATGGGAAGACTGGATGGGAGAGCAGGACGAGCTGGCCCAGGACAAACAAACGCGCAAGCCGGATGCCTCGACCGTGGGACAACGGCCTCAGGAAGAGTCTGCCGGACCGGGAGGCAAGAAGAAGCTTTCTTACCTGGAGGCGCGGGAGTTCGCGGCCATCGAAGAAAAGGTCGAGAAGTCCGATGAGCGGCTGGCGGCGGCCCGCGATCTGGTGGAGCGGCCCGATGTTGCCATCGACGCAACGGCCTTGCAGGAGGCGCTGCTGGAACTGGATGCGGCACAGCACGAGAACGACACGCTTTATGCCCGCTGGGCGGAGCTGACGGAGAAGGCCGGATAACAGTGCTTTTCTGCGTGCCCGTTTCTGCGTGGTAGAAAGGTACGTTACAGAATTAGAGCAGGAAACTTTTATGGAGAACGCGGTCAAGGTCCTGATTGTCGAAGACGAGCCCAATGCGCTGATGGGGCTCGCAGAGTTGATTTCTGCCTGGGGATACCGCACCGAAACCGCACGCGACGGCATCGAGGGCTGGGAAAAGGCGCTGGCCTGGGACCCGGCCATTGTGGTGACCGACCTGAAGATGCCGCGGATGGACGGCATTGGGCTGCTGACCAAACTGACCGAAGAAGGGGCCGGGCTCAACGCCAACCTGGCGGTAGTAGTGCTTTCGGCCATGGGCTCGATCCAACTGGCCGTCGAAGCGATGAAGCTGGGGGCCTATGACTTTTTGCAGAAGCCGGTGGACTCGACGCGGCTGCGCACGATTCTGGCCAACGCCACCCGGCAGCGCGAGACCCAGATCGAGTTGGAAGTGGCGCGGCGAAGACTGCGCGAGACCGGCGTGCTGGGCAGGCTGGTGGGCAATTCGCGGCAGATGCGCGAGATTTTCGGACTGATCGAGCAGATTGCGCCTTCGACGGTTTCGGTGCTGATCACAGGGGAAAGCGGAACGGGCAAGGAACTGGTGGCGCGCACCCTGCACGACCTGAGCCCGCGCAGGGCGCGGCCGTTCGTCGCGGTGAACTGCGCGGCGATTCCCGAAACGCTGATCGAAAGCGAAATCTTCGGCCACGAGAAGGGCGCGTTTACCGGCGCTGTGGAACGGCGGGCAGGATGCTTCGAGCTGGCCAACGGCGGGACTCTGCTGCTGGACGAGCTGGGCGAGATGCCGGCGGCTACGCAGGCAAAATTGTTGCGCGTACTGGAAGAACGGAAGCTGCGCCGATTGGGCGCGCGCACCGAGCAGGATGTGGACGTGCGGGTGCTGGCGGCAACCAACCGCGATCCGGGCATGGCCGTTGCCCAAGGACACCTGCGCGCCGATCTTTTCTACCGGCTCAACGTCTTCAACATCCACATGCCGCCGCTGCGCGAGCACATCGAAGACCTGGCGCCGATGGCCGACGCCATGGTGCGCGAGATGAACGAAAAGCACGGACGGAAGGTTTCAGGCGTGGCCGCATCGATGCTGGACCGGATGAACTCCTACGACTGGCCGGGCAATGCGCGCGAGCTGCGCAACTGCATCGAGCGGGCGGTAATTCTTTGCCCGGACGGAGCGCCGCTCGACGCCGGGCACTTGCCTCCGGGCTTTGGCAAGGCGCAATTGCTGGCCGCCCAGAGCAACGATGCCAGCGTGGTGCAGGTGCGCGTGGGAACGACCGTGGACGAGGCCGAACGGATGCTGATTTTGCGCACGCTTGAATCGACCGGGCAGAACAAGACGCGGGCCGCGGAGATTCTGGGCGTCAGTTTAAAGACCATGCACAACAAGCTCAAGGAATATAACCAGGCACAGGGAGAGTAGCAAGGTTCATCCATGCGCTTGAAGACCAAACTCGTTCTGGCTATTACCCTGCTGGTGTTTGCGATCTCGGGGCTGCTGTCGCTGGTGTACGTGAGCCAACTGCTTCATGCGGCGGTGCAGCAGTCCTACGACAACAACCACATGGTGGCCAACCAGGTGCGACTAGCTTTGCAGCAGGCACTGGAAAACGGGCTCAAGGACCTGACGGTCGACCCCAACAATCCCGATGAACTGCGCAGCCTGGCGGACGCGGCAATACGGCACGATGCGGCGCTAAGGGCGGTGCTGGACTCGATCAACCGCTACTCGCTCACCGTCTACGACGTGAACATCGGCGACAGCCAGTCCATCACAGTGCTCAGCACCAATCCGGAGAACCAGGACAAGCCGCTACCCCAGCGGCCCAACTACGGCCAGCTTCTGCTGGCCAACCCGTTCCGGCTGATGCGGGAGGTCTTCGGGCCTCCCAGGGTCTTCGATGTCGTGGTGCCGCTGGAGCGCAACAGGGAACTGTTTGCCTCGGTACATGTGGGAGTTCGCACCACGCTGCTGCGCGCCGTTTATGCGCCGTGGCTGGCAGAGGCGATCACGCTGATGGGCTTTGCGCTGGGAACGGCGCTGCTGGCGGCCTTCCTGCTGAGCAACCTGGCGCTACAGCCGATGGAAGAGATCAGCCTGCAACTCGACTACTGGAATGCAGCCAACGAGGAGGCGGACGAAGCGGTAAAGGCGCCCAAGCAGGACATGGCGGACCGCGTCTCCACCAAAATCGAGCGCATCGGCCAGCGCATGCGCAATGTGGAAGAGGTGTTTTCCGCGTTGAAGGAGAACCTGGACCAGATTCTGGCGAATCTACAGGACGGAATTCTGCTATTCACCGCGGATGGGCGCGCTGTGCTGGTGTCGGAGGCCGCGCGGCGTTTTCTGAATATCGAGCAAAGCAGCATCCTGGGCCTGCATGGGGGGGAGATCTTCGACCGCTCGACGGTATTGGGGCAGACCCTGGGCGAGGCATTCGACACCGGCACAACCCTGACGCAGGAGGAGATTCGCACCGAATCGGGAAGGCGGATCGAGGCTTCACTGGACTTTATTCACGACAACACGACGCGCCAGGGATTAGGCGCGCTGGTTACGCTGCACGATCTGGAATCGGCGGAGAAGATCGAGTCGGAACTGGAGCTTTCGCGGCGCATGGCGGCGATCGGCAGGCTCACCTCGGGGGTGGGCCACGAGGTAAAGAATCCCATCAATGCCATCGTGGTTCACCTGGAGTTGCTGCGCACCAAGCTGAGCGACGACAGCGCCCCGGCATTGCGTCATCTGGAAGTGATCGACGCCGAGATTCATCGCCTGGATCGCGTGGTGCAGATGCTGGTGGACTTCTCTCGCCCGGTGGAGTTGCAACTGCGCGAGCAGGACCTGCGATCGGTGATTGGCGATGTGCTGGCGCTGTCGAAGGAAGAGCTTTCCACGCACGGCGTGACCCTTTTGAGCACGCTTCCGGCCCAGCCGCTGGTGGCCAATGTGGATGCCGACCTGCTGAAACAGGCGGCGCTCAACGTGATTCAGAACGGGGCCCAGGCAATGCCGGAGGGGGGCAAGCTGGTCGTGGTTCTGGAAGAGGACCGCGGGAACGCCCTGTTGCGCATTGCCGATGAAGGCCACGGAATTCCCGAAGAGATCCGGGAGAAAATTTTCGATCTGTATTTCACCACGAAAAGCGCGGGCAGCGGCATTGGTTTGGCCATGACCTATCGGATTATTCAACTGCACTATGGGAGTGTGGAAGTACAATCGAATGCAGGCCACGGCACAGAATTTTTGTTACGCATTCCGCTGGCGGCAGCCAAATGGGGACGTCGGCATCTTCCGCCGGTGGGTACTGAAATCCAGAAGGGACTTGCAGGATGAAGCTGACTGCCAGGAGTGCTGCGTGGCTGCTGCCGTTGCTGCTGACGGCGTGCTTTCACAAAACCAGCAAGCAGCCGGTACAGCCTATTGCACCGCCGATTGAAGCCCCGGCCAAACCCACGACCACGTCGGCCGAACTGCCGCCCTCCGCATTGACGATTCCCATCCCCCCCCCGCCACCCGACGATGCGCAGGTAATAAAGCCAGCAAAGCCGCCAGTAAAGCGCAAAAAGCCGGCCCCCAAGCCAGCACAGCAAGCCTCGAATGAGAACACGGGTGTGAGTGCGATTGGGCAGCTCTCTTCAGGAGATGCGCCCGATTTGCGGCGGCAAACCGTGGAATCGATTGCGGCCACGGAGCGGGGTTTGAACGGAATTGGGCGCAAGCTGAACGACCAGGAGCAGAAGACCGCCGCGCAGATCAAGGAGTTCCTGAAGCAGGCACGCCAGGCACTGGCCGCCAGCGACGTGGATGGCGCGTCTACGCTGGCCGCCAAGGCCAAAGTGCTGCTGGGAGAGCTGGCGCGGTAGCAGGCCATCGGAAGCATGTCCCCCTCGGCTTCGTTCAAGGCCGGCTTTCAACTCGCTACGCTCGCCACCATGGCAGAACCTTCATCGATGACAAAATCTTCATGCCGGATTTCGACACATCAACTATCTGACTTATCCCCACAAGTTACAAAAGCACAAAATCGCGCTACAGAAGCAGAGACGAGTCCTCTACCGCTCGCCCCAGCTTAGTTTGTTGCGTAACGCTTCGAAGAAGCCGCTCTCACTCAGGCGAACCAGGTTGACGGTGTGGATGGAGCGCTGGCAGCGGACCTCATCGCCCAAGAGCAATTCGACGGCTTTTTGTCCGTCCACGGTAAGCAGCGCCTGATTGGGAACCGCCTCGACACGCACGGTGAGCAAGGCATCGCCGCGCACCACGATGGGGCGCAGAGTGAGTAGGTGCGGGCAGACGGGAGTCACCACCAGCGCATCCACGTCGGGAGTCAGGATGGGGCCGTTGGCGGCCAGCGTGTAGGCCGTGGAACCGGTGGGAGTCGAGACGATGACCCCATCGGCGCGGAAGCGAGCCACCAGTATG
>JAATFE010000503.1 GCA_015655365.1 Terriglobales bacterium | reverse complement strand
GTTTCCAAAGCGAGAAACTGACAGCTAACCGCTGATAGCTGTTAGCTGTTCTTACGCTGCGGTTGCGGCTGCCGCTTCGGCAGGAGGAACGGCCAGGTCCGCCGAGCGAACCCGGAAGCGCTTCATCTGGAGCGAGAGCGTGCGCTCGATTTTGCGCAGGTCGCCACGCTCGGCCGGTGAGGCAAAGGTAGAAGCAATGCCGTGCGCCGAGGCCCGGCCGGTGCGGCCGACGCGGTGGACAAAGTCCTCCACCATCTTGGGCATGTCGAAGTTGATCACCTGGGCCACGTTGGCCACATCGATGCCGCGGGCGGCCACATCGGTGGCAACCAGCACGCGGTGATGGCCGGTGGAGAAGCTGCGCAGGGCGGCATTCCGCTGCGCCTGCGAGCGGTCGCCGTGAATCTGCGTTGCCGACCAGCCCGAACGGACCAGGCGGCGCGCCACGCGGTCTGCACCGTGCTTGGTGCGCACAAAGACCAGGAAGCTGCCCTCTTCGGCTTCGAGCAGGTGCTCCAAGAGCTCCTGCTTCTTGTCCGCTTCCACTTCAAAGGTGCGCAGCTCGACGTTTTCCGCCGGCTTGAGCACGGAACCGATCTCGATGCGCGCGGGGTTCTTGAGATACTTGCGGGCTACGTCCTGGATGGCGCCTTCGAGCGTTGCGGAGTAGCAAAGCGTCTGGCGAACCTCCGGCAGCATCGCCGCAATGCGCTGGATGGCGGGCTGGAAGCCCATATCGAGCATCCGATCCACTTCGTCCAGAACCAGGATCTTGATCTGGTCCAGGCGAACCATCTTGCGCTTCAGGTAGTCTTCGAGCCGGCCGGGGGTGGCAACGATAAGACGCGCGCCACGGCGAATTGCCTCGATCTGGGGCCGTTCCGCCATGCCGCCGACCACCAGGGCCACGGACTGCTGCGAGGTCGAACGGACCATCTTGAAGGACTGCTCCACCTGCATGGCCAGCTCGCGCGTGGGCAGCAGGATAAGGGCGACGGCGCCCCTGCCTTCGGCCTTCTGCATCATCTCCACGATCGGAATGAGGTAGCTGAGCGTCTTGCCCGTGCCGGTCTGCGCGGTCGCGAGCACGTCGCGGCCTTCCAGGGCGGGGGGAATGGCCGCAGCCTGAACCGGGGTGGGAGTCTCGAACTTGTTGGCGTCAAGCCGCGCCATGAGGGCGGGCGAAAGAGAAAACTGCGAAAACAGAGTCGTCAAAATAGATACATTCCTGTTGGGCTCCGGGAGCTAGCGGGATCTTCCGCCAGCCTGCAATCGGAACCAGACATGAGGCGCACACACGAATGCTCTTCGGGCGCAAGCCTGCGATCGATTTGCGTAAGGGAGAACCGAAAGTCGTTGCAAAGACTGGCCGGCAAGCATTTATTAGGGGAAAATGCTCAAGGCCCGGAGCTGCCACACGCTACTTGTACGCCAAACAGCTCATTGCCGAATGGCTACCCGCTCCCGCTTTTCCCGGTTTCAACGCCGATCCAAATCAAGGATGCTGAGGCGCTCGATTGTTCCCGGACCTTTCAGGAGTCAAGAACAGAGCCGCCGGGTGGGAGACTCATGGGTATACGCTGTAGGGGCTTGGGAGAAATCTGTGCCAGGCAAACTTGCCGATAAAAGCAAATTGCCGCTCACGGCCAAATCACTGAGCGCAAATCCAGTGTAGCACGGTTTCGCTTTTCCCTCGCCCAAAGTATTCTGGACCCGCCCAGACTGAGGATGCCCCAGGTCTCGTCTTTGAGACCTGGGAAAGCACCGCACTCCTGGGCTTGCAGGAATGGTCTTAGTCCGACTCGCGCGTTTCCAGCCGCGCCACGACCTGCTCGACCAACCGTTCCATCTTTGCCGTGTCTTCTGGCGACGCTTTACAGGTCGAAGCAGGCATGTTGGCGAGGCGGGCATCGGGCAACCCCATCCGCTGCTTCAGGGCCAGGATGTCCTGAAGCTTGCAATCCGGAATCGTGTTGAGCGGCTTGCCGATCTGCTGGGCGATCAAATAGGTCTTGCAATAGGTATCGAAGATCTCGATCAGATACTCGGCATGGGTCACGGTGTCGGACCAGCAGACGATGCCGTGGTTGGCCAGCAGGATGGTGTTGTGGTCCTGCACAAAGGGCAGTACGGTCTCGGCAAAGGCCTGCGTGCCAGGGGTCTCATAAGGAGCAACCGCCACGGGGCCGATAAAGACTTCGTATTCCGAAATCAGCCCGATGGGCGGCGTGGTGCCGGTGATGGCAAAGGCCGTGGCATAGGGCGGGTGACAGTGCACAATGGCGCGGGCGTTCGCATTGGCCTTGTAAATCTCCAGGTGCAGCAGCAGCTCGCTGGTGCGCAAGCGGTCGCCGGCCAAAATATTGCCGTTCAAATCGGAAAGACAAATGTCGGCTGGTCCCAGGTCGCCCTTGCTCATCAAGGTGGGCGTGCACAGCACATACTTCGAGCCCAGGCGGACGCTGATATTGCCGCCGTTGCCATCGACATATTGGCGCTGCCACAGCTTGCGGCCCACATGGATGATCTCGGCGCGCAACGCCTCGGCCTCGAACGAATTGGCTGCCACCAGGGGCGACGCCTCCTCGGTCTTCGGCTCGCGTAGCGCCTCCACCACGGCCTGCACCACTTCCCTCACCTGTTCCGTCGGCCCAACCGTTGTCTGCACCATGATTGCCCTCGCGCGTGGATTACCCACCGGAAACCTGAACAACTCGCCGGTAAGACAGATTATATATAGCGCCGACTACACCCATGCCGGTGACTTCGGTCACGTGGGAGCCACTATTCAACCGGGATTAATCTGCGCTGCAACTCTTCCAGCGTCTGCCCCTTGGTCTCCGGGTAAACAAACAGCACCACTAGGAACTGCACCGCGGTCATGAAGGCGAAAAAAGCGAACGGCGCGCCGCGGCCCATGCGCGTGGCCAGCACCGGAAACTCCAGCGCGATGGCCGTGTTCATGATCCAGTGGCTGGCGTTGCCCACGCCCTGGCCCTTGGAGCGGACCGAGTTGGGAAAGACCTCGCCGATGTAGACCCAGATGACCGCACCCTGCGAGAGCGCGAAGAAAGCAATGTATGTCACCAGCAGCCACACCAGCGCGCCGGGGTGAGAATTAGTTGCAAAGAGCCACGAGACGCCGATCAGGCAAGTGGCCGTGCCCGCCGCGCCGATCAAAAGCAGGGTCTTGCGGCCAATCTTATCGATCACCGCCATGCCCACCATCGTAAAGATGAGATTGGTGAAGGCGATGGCGATAGCCTGCTGGTCGCCGGAGACCTGGCTGAATCCGGCGGCGGCAAAAATGTCGTTCAGATAATAGAGAATGGCGTTGATGCCGGCCAGTTGGTTGAACGCGCCGATGGAGATGGCCAAAAACAGCGGGTAGCGGTACTTCCAGCGGAAAACCGGCTTGTGGGCCGTGGCGTGTTCCTGGGCCAGGGCGGCTCGAATGTCGGCCAGTTCGGCCTGCGGGTCCGCCTCGCCCATCTGTTTGAGCACGGCCAGGGCGTCGCCGATGCGGTTGCGCGAGGCCGACCAGCGCGGGCTGCGCGGAATGGCGAAAAGGAGCACCAGAAAACCGGCGGCGGGCACTGCGGCCACGCCCAACTGCCAGCGCCACTCCGCCGCGCCCAGATGCGCCTGCCGAACCAGGTAGTTCGAGGCATAAGCCAGCAGGATGCCGAAGACCACGTTGAACTGGAAAGCTCCCACCAGCCGGCCGCGCCATTTGGCGGGGGCCAACTCGGCAATATAGACCGGGCCCAGCACGGACGATGCGCCGATCCCCAGCCCTCCAAGCAGCCGGAAGACCATGAGCGAGGGCCAGTTCCAAGCCAAGGCGCAACCCAGCGCGGAAGTCAGATAGAGCACGGCGGTGATGCGCAGCGTCTCGCGGCTGCCCAGTTTCTGCCCCACCACGCCTGCGCCCAGTGCGCCGATCACCGTGCCGATCAGGGCAATCGCGACCGTCCAGCCCTTGTCTTGCGGGCTGAGATTGTAGAGCCGCGCCAGCGCGTCGATGGCGCCGGAGATGACTGCGGTATCAAATCCGAAAAGCAGGCCGCCCAGAGCACCGGTCAAAGTTGCCTTCATCAAGTTCGAGTTGGGTCGCATCGCCTCTGGCCTTCCGATTCCCCAACATCGTACAGACTGAACCTCAAACCGGCAAAACCTGCGGCTCTTTTGCACTTTCGCCGCCCGGGTGACTTAAGTCGCTGTGGTGAATTTAGGAGCGGCCTAATCTCAGGCCATCAGGAGGTTCAATATGACCGCTTCCCGCTCTACACTTCGCTCCATTGCTCTCGACCAACCCGCCACCATTCGTGTCTTCGAACGCTTTCACCTGGACTATTGCTGTGGCGGCAACCGTCCCTTGGCTGAGGCTTGCGAGCAAAAGGGCCTCGATGTAAACACGGTGCTGGCCGCCCTGGCCGAGGCCACCGCCGCCGCCCAGCCCACGCGAGACTTTACCCAGGCCACGCCGACCGAGCTGATCCGGCACATCGTCGCCATCCACCAC
>JAATFE010000019.1 GCA_015655365.1 Terriglobales bacterium | reverse complement strand
TTGTAGGGCAGATTCGCAATTTCCAGTGTTGGCGTTGCCATTCAGAACCTCCTCATATCGTCACATCGTGATATGTTGATATTAAACAGATTCCGATTATGCCGTCAATTGTCAAAACCCTGCGCGCCGTGGCCGACCCCAATCGGCTGCGCATCCTGCTGCTTCTGCGCGGCGAAGCGCTCTCCGTGGCCGAGTTGCAGGAGATCCTGGTCATGGGCCAAAGCACTATCTCGACGCATCTTTCGCAGTTGAAGCAGGCGGAACTGGTGGAAGAC
Organism: Terriglobales bacterium; assembly: GCA_015655365.1. GTDB lineage: Bacteria > Acidobacteriota > Terriglobia > Terriglobales > Acidobacteriaceae > Telmatobacter. The sequence continues at coordinate 1,817 of JAATFE010000019.1, read as the reverse complement.
CGGCGCACCGGCAAGAGCAATCTCTACCGCCTGGCGGCCTCCGGTGGGGATGGCGTTCTGGAGCAATTGCTGACCCAGGCGCAAGGGGAAATTCCCGAAGCCGGATCCGATCAACTCGCCATGCGCGGCGTGTTGAGGAAGCGCCAAGACAAGATGCGCAGCTTTTTTGACAGCGTGGCCGGCCGCCTGGGCCGCAATTACATTCCGGGAAAATCCTGGAAGGGTCTGGCCGAGGCGCTGTTGCGGCTCATGCCCCCCATGGTGATTGCCGATCTGGGCGCGGGCGAGGGAGCCTTTGCGCTGCTGCTGGCCCAGCAGGCCAAAAAAGTGATTGCCGTCGATTCCTCGGCCAAGATGATCGAAGTGGGCCGCGAGCACGCGCTGCGTCATGGCGTGACCAACGTCGACTACCGCCTTGGCGATATGGAAGAGATTCCCATCGCCGACGGCGAGGTCGATCTGGTTTTCTTTTCGCAATCGTTGCATCACGCCCTGCACCCCGAGCGTGCCGTTCAAGAAGCGTGGAGGGTTTTGCAGCCGGGCGGCCGCCTCGTCATTCTCGATCTGGTCAAGCACCGCTTCGAAGAGGCACGCGAAATCTACGCGGACGAATGGCTGGGCTTCAGCGAAGTGGAGTTGGAAACGATGCTGGCGAAGGCCGGGTTCGTGAATGTGCAGACATCGGTGGTTCACAAAGAGCAGGAAACTCCGCAATTCCAGACGCTGCTTGCCGTGGGCAACAAGCAAAGTCAGGGTCGCAGCGGTACACTTCCAATTACGCAGGGATAGTAAAGAGAGTCTGCGCCCCTGGGAAAGCCTATGAAAGCGTCGATGGAGAAGGTGCTCGAAGCCGAATCGCCTGTCAAGGCAAAGCGCCTTTCGCGCGCGCGCCGCGCCGCCATTCTCAAGGCGCTGGCCGATCCGCGGCGGCTCGAGCTGCTGGAGCGCATCGCTGCTTCGACCTGTCCGCTGGGCTGTGCGGCAGCCCGCGCAGCCCTTCCCATTTCGCCCGCCACGCTTTCGCACCACATCAAGGAACTGGAAGCCGCAGGCCTGGTGCACGTTGAACGCGAGGGCAAGTTCATTTATCTCAGCCTCCAGAGCGAGGTTTGGTCGTCTCTGGTTGCCAGCCTCACTTCCATCGGCCAAGCCCACCCCGCACGCTCCTGAAATCCACCCCAGGCGATTTTCGCAATACTACTGAATCCAACTCTCCCTCCGCTCCATCAATTCGATAGTCGTCGAAATGTCGAAGTAAAGACCTTTCGACCGAGGAGCGGAAAATGAGCAGTCTTCAAGGGAAAGTCGCGCTGGTTACTGGCGCATCGAAGGGTATTGGCGCGGCTATTGCGCGCGAGTTGGGGGCACGGGGAGCGGCCGTGGCGGTGAACTACTCCGGCAGCAAGGCTGGGGCTGACAAAGTCGTTGCCGAAATCAAGAGCGCAGGCGGCAAGGCCTTCGCCGTGCAGGCCAACCTGTCCGATCCGAACTCGATCAGGCCGCTGGTGGAGAAGACCGCCAAGGAACTCGGACCGATCGACGTGCTGGTGAACAACGCCGGCGTCTACGAATTCGGGCCCATCGAAGCGGTCACGACGGAGAGCTTCAACAAGCAGTTCAACCTCAACGTGCTGGGTCTGCTACTGACCACGCAAGCGGCGCTGGCGCACTTCAACCCCAAGGGCGGCAGCATTATCAACATCGGATCGGTGGCGGCGTCGGGCGTTCCGGGAGCCTCGGTCTACTCGGCCACCAAGGGCGCGGTGAATTCGATCACGGTTGCACTGTCGAAGGAGTTGGGGCCCAAGCAGATTCGC
>JAATFE010000218.1 GCA_015655365.1 Terriglobales bacterium | reverse complement strand
CAGAAACTCGGCGATCCAGGGTGGTCGAAAGAGACCGCGCATCGTGTATCTGCAATCCTCGCCTTATTGCGCGATTACACTCCATGGCTGCTGCCCGACGATGCGAACCTCCGCAAGCTGCCGCACTTCACCATCCATGAGGAGCCGGATACTCTCAGCATCGAGGCCGCGCCCACTTTCTCTGAAACCCTGGGGGCAAGCCTTGCCAGCACCTGTGAGACGCTCAATACCGATTCGCCGCTGCTGCCTCTGGCCCAGCGACTGCGGGCATTGTTGCCCGGCGCTACCGGCAAACTGCAAGAGCTTGTTGCGGGCATTCGCGCCATCTCCCACGACGCGGAGCGCCTCGCGGAAGAAACGGATTTTACTTTTCTTGCCGACCCCGACCGCCAGATACTTTCCATCGGCTTTGACATGGGCAAGCGCAAGGTTCACGAGGCCTGCTATGACATGCTTGCCTCCGAGGCCCGCATCGCCACCTTCATCGCCGTCGCCAGAGGCGATCTTCCCCAACAGAGTTGGTTTAAGTTAGGTCGCGATTATGCGCGTGCCTTCGGCCAATTCGTGTTGCTTTCATGGACCGGCACCATGTTCGAGTATCTGATGCCTTCTTTGTGGATGCGTAGTTATCCCGATACATTGGTTTCGCGCACACTGTCTGCGTGTGTCCATATTCAGCGATCTTTTGCGGGGGCTCTCGGCATTCCCTGGGGTATCTCGGAGTCGGGCGGTGCGCGCAAAGATGAGAAAGGCCACTACCACTACCAGGCGTACGGCGTGCCCGAAATTGCGCTCTGGTTCGAAGCCACCGCTGGCCCGGTGATCTCTCCCTACTCCACGTTCCTCGCGCTCGGCGTCGATTCCGAAGAGGCAATTCGCAACCTGCGCCGCATGGCTTCTTTGGGATGGGTCGGGCCCTTCGGCTTTTATGAGTCCGCCGATTATTCCGCCTCTACCCGCAACCCCGTTGTAGTCCGCGAATGGATGGCCCACCATCAGGGAATGGCGCTGCTCGCTGTCCTCAACTGCTTGCGCAATAACATCGTGCAGCGGTGGTTCCACGCCAATCCCGTCTTGCAGTCAACCGAGCTGTTGCTCCACGAAATGCCCGTGGACAATGCCATCCTCAAGGCCATGACAAAGGACTTTGCGCCTGTTCCGATCAAATCGAAAAACGCCGCTTGATGGACAAGCTGAGTTGTAATCCATTCGTGATGATTCTTGCGGAGCCCGCATTGATCATCACGAATGGGCCTTAGAGCAGCCCCGGGATCTTAGTCGGACCCATAAGTCCGCATATCTATCGTGAACGCGCAATCTTATCCTTGCTCTCGCGGACCAGGTTGACGAACGCGCGCACAATCTCCCTTTCATGAGGGGACTTCCAT
>JAATFE010000404.1 GCA_015655365.1 Terriglobales bacterium | reverse complement strand
GTCCCCTTCGCCGTTCCGCTCATTGCCTACTCGATCCTTCTATACGGCGTATTCAAAGGAGTGGCTCCGCAGGGGCCGCTCTTTTTTGTCTTCCCTGCCCTGGGATTGGCAGCTCTGGTTCCCGGCGTCTTTTGGGCCAAGGCAAAGAGTAGCCTGCCCGCCTGGGTTGGCGTGATCTGCTGCGTGGTTTGCGCCCCCCTGGGTCTCTGGAGCTGTTTTAGATTTGGCGCGGCGTGGCCGCTGCTCTTTGTCGAGTGCGCCAACCACCTGATGACCGCCCTGCTGCTGATCTTCGTCTTCCGGCGCTTCTCTCCGGGTGTCTCCTTGAGCGTGCTTGGCTTTACTGCCTGGTCGCTGACGTTCCTAGAGATCTTTCCTGCGATCGCATCGAATGACGGGCTTCGCCTCATTCTGATCCGGATCGTCGTCATGGCAAAAGTGGTCGCGGCATTGGGCATGATCCTGCTGGCGCTGGAGGACGAACTCGCCAAGAACAAGGCCACCGGGGACCGCGAGCGCAGGGCGCGCCAGGAGTTGGAGGCCTATGCCAATCTCATCCTCTCCCGCCGCCGGGTAAAAGACTTCGACCTTCAGGGAGAGCGAATCTGCGAGACCGTTACCGCGCACAGCCGGTTTGCCCAGGCCGCCCTGCTGTTCGAAAGCTCCGGGCGATTCCGGCTGGCGGGGACTTCCGGTCTGGACGCCGCCACAGCCGCAGCGCTCGACGCACTCGCTGCGCGGATTCCTTCTGTCGGCTTCCTGGCACCGGGCGCTGCCCCTTCCGCCGTCGACCACAGCCAGACTCTCGCCCTGGACCTGGCCCCTTGGCTTATCCCTGGCGACGACCTGAAAAGGTTGCGATTCACCCGCGCCCTGGCTGTGCCAATGACTGGCCGCTCGAACACCGAGGGCGTCCTGCTGCTGGCCGGGTTGCGCAATTCCAAAGACCCGCTCCGCGCCGACGAGCTGCTTCCCGCCGAGATGTTCGCCGCCCGCTTGCAGGCCGTCCGCAGCCAGACCATGATGCTCGAGAAGCTGATCGACTCGGAGAAATTTGCCGGGCTCGGCCAGTTGGCCAGCAATGTCGCCCAGCAGTTGAACAACCCGCTGACCGTGATTCTGGGCTACGCTTCCCTACTGGAAGAGACCTCTTCGCTCGATTCCCAGGACCACAGAGGCTTGACGTCGATACTGGCCGAGACCCGCCGCATGAGGACCACGCTGGAGAGCCTGTCGCGCATTGCGCGGCATCAGAACGACCAGTTGGCTGCGGTCTCGGTAACCGAACTGCTCGCGGATATGGAAGAGTTGCACCGCTCCGAGTTCCTGCGCCGTTCCATCGAGTTTCGTCTGGACATAGCCCCCGATCTGCCCAGGGTTCTATGCCATGCCCAGCAGTTGCGCCAGGCCGTGCTCCACTGCCTGCAATTCGCCATCGCCGCGGTCGACAGGCAAGACCAGAATCAAGCCAAAACGATCCGCCTGGAGGCGACCCGCGAGGGCAACTTGGTGCAAATCCTGGTGGCCCACTCTGGCCCCGGCTTCCTCGATCCGGAACGCGCCTTCGATCCCTTTTTCCCCGCTCAGGCAGAGGAAGAGACAGCCGGTCTGGGCCTGAGCCTCTGCGCCACCATCCTCTGCGAACACAATGGCCGCGCCTCGGCCGTGAACCTGAAGCCGCGCGGCGCCGCCATCCTGCTGGAGATCCAAGCGGCCTGAGATGGCGCGTAAAATTGCCGGTATGAATATCGAAACGATCCAGGCAGCAATCTGCGGGGCCGGCTTTGACGGCTGGCTGTTTTACGACCACCATCACCGCGACCCCATCGGCGGACGCATCCTGGGACTGGACGAGAAAGCGCACATCACGCGGCGCTGGTACTACTTTGTGCCCGCCGTGGGAGAGCCGCGCAAGTTGGTGCACCGCATCGAGCAGGGGCGGCTGGATTCGCTGCCCGGCGCCAAGGTGCAATATTCGAGCTGGCAGGAGCTGGCGGCGGAGCTGGAAGCGATGCTGATCGGCGCGCACCGGCTGGCCATGCAGTATTCGCCCAACAACGCCATCATGTACGTTTCCATGGTCGATGCCGGAACAGTCGAGTTTCTGCGCAGCCTGAACAAGGAGATCGTGAGTTCCGCCGACCTCGTGAGCCAGTTCGAAGCGGTTCTGAGCGAGGAGCAGATCGCCAGCCACGGCGTGGCGCAGCGGGCCATCGACGCCATTGTGGCCGAGGGCTGGAAAGAGATCGGGCGGCGCTTGCGGCCTGGTTCCGGCCACAAAGGCCGGCTCACGGAGTTCGACATGGTGCAGTGGCTCGGCGAGGCCATGCGCCGCGAAGGGCTGATGTGGGAGAACGGCCCCGACGTCAGCGTCAACGCCAACACCTCCGACTCGCACTATGAGGCCACCGCCGGGCACTGCGCGCAGATCGCCGAAGGCGACTTTCTGCTCATCGACATCTGGGCGCGGCTCGAGAAGCCCGGCAGCGTCTACTACGACATCACCTGGACCGGGGTAGTAGGCCGCGAGCCCTCGCCGCGGGAGCAACTGGTCTTTGAGACCGTGCGCAACGCCCGCGACGCCGCCATCTCCACCGTGGAACGCGCCTTTGCGGAAGGAACCCCGATCTGCGGCTATGAAGCCGACGACGCGGCCCGCGGCGTGATCCACGCGGCCGGATTCGGCGAGTTCTTTACCCACCGCACCGGCCACAACATCGCCCAGGAGATTCATGGCCCCGGCGCCCACCTGGACAACCTGGAAACCCACGACATACGCCGCCTGCTGGCGAATACCTGTTTCTCGGTCGAGCCGGGAATCTATCTGCCCGAGTTTGGCGTGCGCAGCGAAATCGACATGCTGACCGCGCCGGGCAAGGCATGGGTAACGGGAAAGATCCAGCGGGAACTGGTGAGGATCTGAGAAAAACAGG
>JAATFE010000170.1 GCA_015655365.1 Terriglobales bacterium | reverse complement strand
GGCAGCGTGCCGACCGCAAATTCCACGCTCTATACGGGGCCGGTCACAGTCTCAGCGACGGAAACGCTCAGCGCGATTGCCGTTGCGTCGGGTTACAACAATAGCGGAGTCGCGAGCGCGGCTTACACGATCAACCTGTCTCCTGCGCCAACGCCGGTGATCACTCCCAATGGCGGCGCGGTTCCTTACGGGCAGTCGGTGACGATTACTGACCACGACAGCGCGGCGACGATCTATTTCACCACCGACAACAGCACACCGAGCGCCACGCATGGAACCCAGTACACGGCGCCGTTTGCCGTAACCGGGCCGGAGACAATCAATGCTGTTGCAGTTGAGGCCGGATATCCGAACAGCACGCCGGCATCTGCGAGTTTCACCATTCTGCCCACGGCAACGACGCCCACTTTCACTCCCAACGGTGGACCGGTTAGCTCCGGTTCGACGGTAACCATCGCATCTTCCACAGGCGCATCAATCTACTACACCACCGACGGCAGTACGCCAAGCGCAACGCCCGGTGCAACAGCGGGAACGCTTTATACCACGCCGATTTCGATTACAGCCGCAGAGACCATCAAGGCGGTCGCGGGCGGCGCCACATTCAGTTCGAGTAGCGTTGCATCGGCCAGCTTCACCATCGGAGCATCGGCGGCAACCCCAACATTCACTCCCAACGGCGGCTCTATCGGCTCCGACCAGAAGGTGGGCATTGCATCCACTTCGGGCGCATCGATCTACTACACCACCGACGGCAGTGTGCCGAGCGCCACGCCTGGCGCGACGCATGGCACACTGTATGCCGCGCCATTCTCCATCGCCACGGCGGAAACAGTTCAGGCTATCGCCGGAGGCACCGGCTTTACCTCGAGCAGCATCGCATCGGCCAACTTCACCGTCGCGGCTGCCGCGGCAACGCCGGCATTAAGCCCCAACGGCGGCGCCATTGGCTCCGACCAAGCGGTGAGCATTACGGAAGCGAGTTCCGGCGCGTCTGTCTATTACACAACGGATGGCAGTTTGCCGGTTGCCACGCCGGGCGCAACGCATGGAACGCTCTACACCGCGCCGTTCCTCATCACGGCCGGGGAGACCGTCAAGGCGATTGCAGGTGGTGTCGGTTTCAGTCCCAGCGGTATTGCTTCGGTTCCGTTTACCGTGGCGGCTGCCGCAGCGACACCGCTGTTCAACCCCGCGGGAGGCGACATCGCCGCAAATGAGACGGTAACCATCACGTCTTCTACTGGTGCGGCGATCTACTACACCACCGACAACAGCACGCCGAGCGCAACACCGGGCACGACGCATGGCACGCTCTACACGACCCCGTTGGCTATCACAACGGCGGAGACCCTCAAGGCTGTTGCGGGCGGTGTCGGCTTCAGCCCCAGCGGCGTCAATTCGGCCAGCTTCACCATTGCCGGGCAGGCCGCAAATCCGGTGATCTCGCCGGACGGCGGTCCGATTGGCTCCGATCAAACGATTATCATTACGGACGCAAGCCCGAACGCGGCGATCTACTACACCACCGACAACAGTGTGCCGAGCGCCACGCCGGGTGCGACACATGGCACGCTCTACACGGCAGCGTTCTCCATCAGCGGGGCGGGGACGGTTAAGGCTGTCGCCGGGGGCACCGGACTTACTTCCAGTGCGGTAGTGCAGTCTGCCTTTACCATTGCGGCTGCCGCCGCGGCGCCGGCCTTTACGCCCAACGGCGGCCCGGTGGGCTCGGATCAGACGGTAACGATTACGTCCACTTCAGGTGCGTCGATCTACTACACAACCGATCCCAACGTGACGCCGAGCGCGACGCCGGGAGCAACGGCCGGGACGCTGTATACCACGCCGATCCCCATCACCGGGACGGAGACCATCAAAGCGGTCGCGGGCGGCACTGGCTTCAGCCCCAGCAGTGTCGTGCCCGTATCCTTCACGGTTGCTGCTCCGGCGGCAATACCGACATTCACCCCCGATGGTGGCCCGGTGGTTTCCGGAGCGACGGTCACGATTACCTCGTCCACAGGCGCGTCGATCTATTACACCACCGACCCCAGCGTGACGCCGAGCGCCACGCCGGGAGCTACAGTGGGAACGCCGTATACTACGCCGATCGCTATTACCACCGCGGAGACCATCAGGGCCATCGCGGGCGGCGTCGGCTTCAGCCCCAGCAGCCCGAATTCGGTCAGCTTCACCATCCAGCCAGCGGTCCGTCCATCACCGGAACCGTGGTGAACGGAGCCGGGGCCTCGGTCGTGCCGCTCAAAGCCCAGGTGCAGTTGTGGGCGGCGGGCACATCGGCCTACGGACCGGTGGCCGATCCTGTGCCCACACCACTCGGCAACCCGGTATCCACAGATCCAAACAACGGAGGTAG
>JAATFE010000217.1 GCA_015655365.1 Terriglobales bacterium | reverse complement strand
CGGCAGTCCGCTGGGCGGGCACATTGTGCAAGGCCACGTGGACGGCTGCGGGATGCTCGCCTCTTTGCAGCCAGTGGTTTCTCCGGACAGCCCGGACTTCAATAAAGAAACCACCGACTGGACGCTCAAGGTGACCGTGCCAGAGAACGTGCGCCCCTGGATGGTGCACAAGGGTTCAGTGGCCATCGAGGGCATCAGCTTGACGATTGCCGACTTCGACGGCGAAGCAATTTCGATTGCGATTTTGCCTTTGACCTATTGGCGGACCAACCTGCATACGCTCGTGCCGGGCGCGCCGGTAAACGTGGAGGCCGATGTGCTGGTGAAGCTGGCCCACGCTCAGATGCTGGCGGAGAGAAAACCGCAACTCGATCTCACCGCGACCTGGCTGGTGGCCAGCGGCTTCTGAGCTGGTCCCGGCACGCATTCGACCTGCCGCGTGCTGGTCTATTCTCATCCAGATTTCAGGTCTTCGGTCTGATCGGTTTCGGAGAACGCCTTGATGCAGTCGTATGCGCCGATGATGGAGACCTGTATTCCTTGAAGCCAGAACGAATCCTGTACTCCTTGGGACGACTTCGCGCCCGGCTTGTTGTAGCCGTAGAAGGGTACTGTCAGATCTTTGAAAAACTGTGAGTGGTCTTTGACGACGTTCGCGCGGATGTCGTCAAAGACCAAAAGCGGCAGCGTACATGAAGGTCAGAGGTACGGAGTCAACGCCGAGACTGCAATCACTTGAGTTGCACGGTCACATGCACTCCTGTGATGAGACCGTCTGGACCGACCTCGAACTCCTCTGTCCACACATGTTCATTCTCTTCGCTTGCGGACCTGCCATTCACAGGTATGACCAGCCCAAGCCGGTTCAACACCCGAACAGAAACACGAGTCGGGGTATCTTCCAGGAACTCCTTGCGGGATTGATGATTCGATTGGAAATGCTTCGACCACTCTGTCAAGCCACGGAAGAACCCGTCGATGCCATGTTCCGTGAGCGTCCCGCGATAATCGGTAGTAGCCGCGACAAGATTGGGCGAGAGCAGCTTCGACTGTTCCTTCGCGAAAGCTTCCATGCCTTGCGTGTTGATCAAGGAGAAGTTGTTCAGGTATTTCTCCACTACTTTGTTCTTCATTTCACTACCTCGGTGTCTTGCGGATTTTAGATGTCGATTCCACGACCGATCCTCTTAGTTCAACCCGAAATCCTTCAGAAATACGGTCGGATTAAGTTGCCCATTCGATGCCGTCACCCCGCCATCGACTGGCAGATTCACTCCGTTCACAAATGCGGCATCGTCGCTGGCCAGGAAGGCGATTACGCTCGCGATTTCTTCAGGTTTCGCACCACGTCCCAGGGGAATTCGATCGATGACTTTCTCCATCAATGGCTGATGTTGCTGGAATGCAGCCGTCATCTCGGTCATCGTCAGGCTGGGGTTAACGGCATTGATTCTTACGCCCTGAGGGGCCAATTCAAGGGCCAGGGAGCGCGTCAGATTCGATACGGCCCCCTTGGAAGCGTTGTAAAAACTCTGGTACCAATCCCCGCCCAGCCCCGAGACGGACGACACGTTCACAATCGATCCCCCTGTCTCAAGCAAATGCGGAAGAGTTGCGCGAATGGCATAGAAGACTCCATCCACATTCGTTTTCATCACCTTGTGCCATTCCTCTTCGGGGGCTGTGCCGAATGGGCCAAACGCTGAAACAGCGGCATTGTTCACAAGAACGTCAATGCGCCTGAATCGATCGATCGTTCGCTTGGCCAGCCCAGGAAAATACTCCCTGTCAGATACATCGCCATTGTCGATCAAAATTCTGTCACTGGGAAAGCCGTGAGCCGTCTCTTCAAGCTTGTCCTTTCGTCGGCCATTAAGAACGACTGACGCACCTTCTTGGAGGAACCGTTTGGCCGTTGCTGCGCCAATTCCAGTACCTGCGCCCGTTACAATGACAACCTTTCCTTCAAACCTATTCATCATCCCTACTCCTGTCTGCTTGGCGAAGATGTTTCGTCGGGGCAAAATCGCCCGAAGGATTTCTCCGCCACAAACGACAATACTCGTTGTCGTTTATGGCGTCAATACATTTAAACTCCATACGACAATATGTATTGTCGTATAATATTGAATTGACAGAGTCAACGAGGAGAAAATAATTTGCGAACATGGTCGATCGACAATCCGAAAGCGTCTCTCATGGGCCGAAAGAGACTTGCGATTATCGCCGCTGCCGGGCAGGCTTTTCTTGAGGGAGGATATGCCAAGACCTCGATGGACAGCATTGCCAAAGCCGCGGAGGTCGGCATCAAAACGCTCTATCGCCATTTTGAAAACAAGGACGATTTGTTCAGCGCCGTGATGCAGGCGGCTTGTAATCCTGAAGCGTTCGACGAGGTCAGCGGGGAGTGGAAAAAACAGGTTGACGAGCCCGAGAGGCCCTGGTTCTCAAAGCCTCCCCGTACCGCCTTGGTTGCCGCGGGGATCGAATATCTGCAGCATGTTCTTTCTGACGAACAATTGGCCCTTTACCGCGTTGTCACCCAAGATGCGCACAGCTTTCCTGAGCTTGGACGGCGCTACAGAGAGCAAGTGATTGAGCGTTCGAACGAGGTCTTCATACGCTACCTCACTCGATGGATTTCCGCCGAGGGCTGGAAAATCCGCGATAAACAAGGTGCTGCCGAAGTATTTACCGCGCTGCTCCGCTCGGGAGTCTTTGAGGAGGTCCTGCACGGACTTCGCACATTCTCCGATTCCGGGATTGCCCGTCATGCTCGCCGAGCCGCGACAAACATGCTTGCTCTTCTCAACTCGGGCCATTGTTAGAGCGAAACTAGAGTCCCTGTGGCCCGGTGAGTTTCGTGCAGGGTCGCCGCTCCCTGATGGTCGCGTCGACTTTGGTGTAGTGCTTTCGGGATACAGCAACTCTGGTTTCGCTATAGCCAATCAGGCTATGCTCAAAAACAGGGGCCACAAACTTATCCAGAAAGGGCAGCCAACGAAGGCTGCCCCTGGGTGCCTATTTCGATTACGAAGGTTATGCGGTAGCAGTTACGCGCGATTCCAACTCGGCCAGACGCGCGGCCAGCAGGGATTCCAGCTTGACCAGTGCGGCGGAAAAGCCCTCGATGCCTTCCTTCAGTTTGTCGGTTGCCATGCGATCGGCTGCGTGCATGCGCTCAAAGGCGGCCTTGTCCACGACGATCTTTTCGCGGTTCAAAGCCTGAGCGGTCTTGGGATCGAGCTTGCGCGGCAGATCGGCCTGGGTGTCTTCCAACTCGGCCAGCAAGGAGGGCGAGATGGTGAGCAGGTCGCAGCCGGCCAATTCCGTGATTTCGCCGATGTTGCGGAAGCTGGCGCCCATCACCTGAGTCTTATAGCCGAACTTCTTGTAGTAGTTGTAGACGCTGGTTACGGAGATCACGCCGGGGTCTTCTGCGCCGTGGAAGTCCTTGCCGGTATCTTTCTTGTACCAGTCGAGAATGCGGCCCACGAAGGGCGAAATGAGGGTGACGCCGGCCTCGGCCGCCGCAATGGCCTGGTGGAGGCCGAAGAGCAGGGTCAGGTTGCAGTGGATGCCTTCCTTTTCAAGCACTTCGGCGGCGCGGATGCCTTCCCAGGTGGAGGCGATCTTGATCAGAATGCGGTTGCGGCCGATGCCGGCGCGATCGTACTCGGCGATGATGCTGCGGGCCTGGGCAATGGTGGCGGCGGTGTCGAAGGAGAGGCGAGCGTCCACTTCCGTGGAGACGCGGCCGGGGACGATGGCCAGAATCTTCTTGCCAAAGGCGATAGCCAACCGCTGAAATGCCAGATTGGCGACGGCCTGCGGCGTGGCGTTCTCGCCCAGTTCCTTGCGGGCATCCACCAGAACTCCGTCCACAATGGGCTGGTAGTGCGGCATCTGGGCCGCGGCGGCAATCAGCGAGGGGTTGGTGGTGGCGTCCTGCGGACGAAACTTCTCCATCGCCTCAATGTCGCCAGTGTCGGCGACGACCACGGTATAGTTGCGCAACTGTTCAAGCAGATTCTGCGACATGATTCCTCCAGGGATCGTTGGCGTCTCTTCCAAACCAAACCGTTCTGGCGCCAGTGTACCTCTATTCAGATTCACGAGAGCGGTCAAGGTTGCACAAGTGGGCTCAGGCCTCGTCCGGTTGGAAGGTATTAGTTAGCACACCGAGGCCGGGAATGCCGATTTCCACGCGATCCCCAGGCTGGAGTGGACCCACCCCGGCGGGGGTGCCGGTCAGAACCAAATCGCCGGGTTCCAGGGTAAAGGCGGCGGTGATATGGGCCAGTAGTTGGGGCACGGCGAAGATGAAGTCGAGGGTCGAGCCGTGCTGGCGCAGTTCGCCGTTGACGCGGGTTTCGATCGTGAGGCCGGCTTCGAGATCCAGTTCGTCGCTTACCAGCGGGCCGACGGGGCAGAAGGTGTCAAAGCCCTTGGCGCGGGTCCACTGGCCGTCCTTGTTCTGCAAGTCGCGGGCGGTCACGTCGTTGGCCAGGGTGAGGCCGCGGAGTGCGGAGCGCCAGTCCTCGGGCTTCAGGTGGCGCACGCGGCGGCCGATGACGAGCGCCAATTCGCCCTCGTAGTCCACGCGAGCCGAGATGGCGGGCATGCACACCACGCCGCCGGGCTTGAGCAGCGACGAGGGCGGCTTGAGGAAGAACAAGGGCTCGGCAGGAAGTTCATGGCCAAGTTCTTTCACGTGATCGCGATAGTTGCGGCCGATGCAGACGATTTTGGAGGGCGTGACCGGGGCCAGCAAGCCGGCGGCGCTCATGGGCATCGGCTCGAAATCGAAGCTCGCGGACGAGGCGCACTCGTGCTCCAGCCGGAAGGCCAGGTCTTCTTTGGGGGCTGCGATCAGGTCCATGATCCAAGGCTCGCCGTCGCGGCTTTCCACGGAGCCGTAGTGGATCTGGTTTTCAAATTGGAAGCGGCAATACTTCATAGAAAAAGTCCTCCATACGTCCGGTTAAGGGTTGGGCACGGTCTCTTCGGTCTCGGCGGAATGGGCGCTTTCGTGGGCACCCTGGTCGATGGCGGTGACGGCGTACTGGTAGGTGTGGCCGGACTGAACCTGGGCGTCGTGAAAGGCGGGAGGAACCAGGGGCTGAGGGGGCGAGATGCGCTGCCATGCGCCCTCGCCCTCGCGGCGATAGACCGCATAGCCGGCCAGGTCGGATTCGGTGCCGGGCTGCCAGCTCAGGTCGATCGAGAGCTCCGGGCCGGCGTTGGCCACGGCAGCCAGGCCGGTGGGCACGGCGGGCGGAAACACGTCCAATGCCTCCACACGGATCGGCGCGGAGATGGGGCCGGGCAACTCCAGCTTCTGTCCGTCCACGGTCAGGCGGGCCACGCGCTGGGCACGGTACTCGTAGGTATTGCCGAAGACGATGTTCTTGTCGAGAACATGCCCCTTCGGTGCGCCCTCTTCCACGAGCAAACTCTGCTCAGCAGGCTCGGGCGCTGGAGCGAGAAGCCCCTGCTGGGTCTTGGGTTTCGGTCCTGTCTCGACGGTCAGGAGCTTGCGATGCAGGCGGATCGCGTCGTTTCCGCTGTCCGGCGTCCAGCGCAGCACAATGCCGCCCTTGCGCACTTGGGCGACCAGACCGGCTACCGCCGCGGGTGCCTCGCCGCCCAGCACCACGGCGGCATTGGACAGGCCCGCCGAGCGGCTATTGCGATTGTTCAGCTCGACGTAATAGGCGAGGGAGCGGGGCGCGCCCGAGGCCAGCGCAGACGGCAGAGTATCGGTGAAAGTCCCCACAGTGCCGGGAGCCAGCGACAGGTTGCCAGCCGCAACGCAGACGCCGGCGACGGCTTCCATGCGGCACACGCGGACCGGGACATTGCCCTTCAGCAGCAGCCGGTCGGTGTTCTTTTTGGGCATGGTCCAGGTGAGCGCAACCTGGTTGCCGGTGCGGATGGCAGCCAGTCCGGTGACGCGGTCGGGCAGGTTCAAAGAGGGCGGCTGGGGCGCGCCAGGCGTTCCACAACCGTTCAGGAGCAACCCGGCGGCCAGGCCCGCGGCCAGCGCGGTCGGTACAAATCTATGCGGCATACTCATCGCCCTCTCAGTCTACTGGAGTTGCGCCGGGGCGGGGTGCAATGGGCTTTTCAACCTCGGCGGGCAAGACCCTTCGCAGGGGGGTGCCGTATGCTTGCCTACGATGCGTCGATCGAATCTTTGCTGCGGAGAAAAGGAATGAAGCTGGTGAAGGCGCGGCTGGCCGCGATGATGTTCCTCGAATACTTTATTTGGGGCGCGTGGTACGTGACGGTGGGGACGTGGCTGGGGCAGACGCAGCACTTCACGGGCGAGCAGATCGGCTTGGTGGCCGGGACGACGGCGGTGGGGGCCATCGTATCGCCGTTTTTGGCCGGATGGCTCGCGGACCGCTTTTTTGCTACGCAACATTTGCTGGCGGCGCTGCACGCAATGGGCGCAGTGTTTCTGTATTTGGCTTCGTCGCGCATTTCGTTTACACCGGTCTACTGGCTGGTGCTGGCCTATGCCTGTTGCTACATGCCCACGCTGGCCTTGACCAATGCGCTGGCCTTTCGCCAGATGCGCGACCCCAAGCTGGAGTTCGGGCCGATTCGCGTGCTGGGCACTGCGGGATGGATTGTTGCCGGACTGATTGTGGGCGGCCTGAAGCTGGAGGCGGCGGCCGTGCCCTTGCGGCTGGCCGCAGCTTCGTCGCTGGCGCTGGCCATTTATGCGCTGACCCTGCCCCATACGCCGCCCATCAAGCAGGCCGGGGGCTTCAGCATTTCCAGGCTGATTCCGGCCGAGGCCTTTCGCCTGTTGCGCGAGCCGTCCTTTGCCATCTTTGTGCTGGCTTCGTTTCTCATCTGCGTTCCGCTACAGTTCTACTATGCGTTTACCAACCTATTTCTGAACGAGATCGGCATTCACAACGCCGCGGGCAAAATGACCGGCGGGCAAATGTCGGAGCTGTTCTGCATGTTGCTCATCCCCTGGTTTTTTCGCAGGCTGGGCGTGAAATACATGCTGATCGCGGGCATGTCGGCGTGGGCGCTACGCTACGCATTTTTCGCTTTCGGGAACGGCGGCGGGGCCTTGTGGATGCTTTACGGCGGCATTTTGCTGCACGGCATCTGCTACGACTTTTTCTTCGTGACCGGGCAGATTTACGTGGACCGCAAGGCGCCGGCGGCTTATCGAGCGGCAGCCCAGGGCATGTTGACGCTGATTACGTATGGTGTGGGCATGTTGCTGGGGTCGTGGCTTTCCGGGCGAGTGGTGGATCGCTACGCCACCGTGGCGCGAGATGGCTCGGCGACGCACGCGTGGAGACCTATCTGGCTGATCTCGGCTGGCTTGTCGGCGGCCATTTTGCTGCTGTTCCTTTTTGCATTTCGAGACCGGGAAAGCGACCAACGAGCCGCTTGAACCGGAAGGACGAGCTTCGATGACTGAACTTCATTGTTGGGCGGGCTGTTCTACGGGATCGACGTCGGCATCATCGGCGGCGCCTTGCCTTATCTGGAAGCCACTTCGGGGTTGACTGCCAGCGAGCTTTCGGTGATTGTGGCGGCGGT
>JAATFE010000188.1 GCA_015655365.1 Terriglobales bacterium | reverse complement strand
GCAGTCTGGAGAGGCTCATTCCTGCGCTCGATTGCGAGAGCGCGGCGGCAAGCCGCACAATAGGCCGGTTTCTCATGAGATGCAAGCGGAGCGAGCGAAGTCAGGAGATTGAACGATGAACCAAGTGAATGCCACGAATCCGATGTTCGGCATCTTCCTTTTTATGTTGGGCGGGCTATCGGGTGCGGTCTTCTATCTGCCGTTTTCCAAGGTCAAAAAGTGGGCATGGGAGAGCTACTGGCTGATCTACGCGCTGGTGGGCCTTGTGCTGGTGCCGTGGATTCTGGCCTTCACCACCGCTCCGAACACGCTTGCGGTGTTGCGCGCCGCGCCGCAACACGAGATTGTCTACTGCCTGATCTGCGGCATGCTGTGGGGATTCGGCGGCCTGACCTGGGGGCTGATGATCCGCTACCTCGGTGTGGGCCTGGGGCTGGCGATGGGCGCGGGGTTGACTTCCGCTGCCGGCACGTTGATTCCGCCGATGCTGAAGGGCAGCGCCGCGATGACGGCGATGTTCCACACGCGGGGCGGACAGGCGTCGGTGGTTGCTGCTGCGGTCTCGCTGGTGGGTATTGTCTGCGTGGGACTGGCCGGGCGCTCGAAGGAGTCGGAACTGCCGGAGGAAGAGAAGAAAAAGACGGTTGCCGAATTCAACTTCCGCAAGGGACTGACGGCGGCGGTTTTTGCAGGGCTGATGAGCTCCGCGATGAGCTTCGGATTGCAGGGAGGGCCCGGGATTCAGAAGTTGGCGCTTTCCACCGCGCCGGTCACCTCGGTTACCTGGGCGGGGATTCCCGTGCTGGTGGTAGTACTGATGGGCGGCTTCCTCATCAACGGTGGATGGTGCCTGGTGCTCAATTTCCGCAACCGCACGGCGGGTGACTACGTGAAGCCGCCGGTGGGGACCAACCTCTTCTTTGCCGCTTTGGCGGGCGTTCTGTGGTGTTTCCAATTCGTCTGTTTCAAAACCGGCGAGCCGAGCATGGGCAGCACGTCCTATATCGGCTGGGCCGTGCTGATGGCTGCCTCGATTCTCTTTAGCCAACTGCTGGGCATTTTGCTGGGCGAGTGGAAGGGAACTGGCGCAAAGACGCGCGGACTGCTGGCGGCCGGTTTGGTGCTGCTGATTGCCTCCTCGGCGCTGGCTGGCTACGCGGGCTCGCTCTAGGTCTTTGACTGCGTACCCGCGCTGGGTGCCCCAGGTCTCGCTTTTGAGACCTGGGATAGCACGAACCCAAGGTACTAAATCATCCGGTCAGAGACCTGGTACCGCGCGCAACGCGCTGGATGAAATACTGGACGATGCGCATGGCAATTGTGGTGCGAGGAGATTGAATGTCTGTCGTGGCGGGGATCGGGTGGCATCTGCTGGGTGCGGCGATGGCTGCATCGTTCTACGTGCCCCTGGAGCGGGTGAAGAAGTGGTCGTGGGAGACGACGTGGTCGGTTTCCGGTCTTTTCTCGTGGATTCTGATGCCCATTGGCGTCAGCCTGATGCTGCTGCCGGATTTTCACGGCTTCTATGCTTCGATGGGCTGGCCACTGCTGCTGCGCGTGGCGCTGTTTGGCGCGCTGTGGGGCGTGGGAGGCATCACCTACGGGCTGACGATCAGGCACCTCGGATTATCGTTGGGCATCGGCATGGCGATTGGCCTCACGCTCATCGTGGGTACGCTGCTGCCGCCGTTGGTGCAAGGGCAGGGGGCGATGCTGTTTGCCACGCGCAGCGGATTGTTCAGCATGGCTGGCGTGCTGGTGGCCATGATCGGCGTTGCCACGGTGAGTTGGGCGGGGCATCTGAAAGAGGTGCAGCGGAAGGGAAAGCTGGAAGAGTTCAACGTCCCGCTCGGCATCGGCATGGCCATTCTGTGCGGCTTCTCGTCGTCGGGCATGTCGTTTGGCATTGCCGCTGCAAAACCGATGGAGCAGGTGGCGCTGCACTTGGGCGTGAACCCGCTCTACGCCGCGCTGCCGGCCTATGTGCTCATCATGGGCGGAGGCTCGCTTGTCAACTGGGGCTATTGCTCGTTCCGGATAGCGACGCAACGGCAGATATCGCTGCGTGCGGACCTCTCCCAGCCCGGCGGCGTGCTGGCGCGCAACACCGCGACCGCGGCGCTGGGCGGCGTCATGTGGTACTTGCAGTTCTTCTTCTATGCCTGGGGCGCATCGAATATTCCGCAGCGGCTTTCTTATGTGAATTGGACGCTGCACATGAGCATGTATGTGCTGTGCGGCGGGCTGGTGGGCCTGGTGTTGGGCGAGTGGGCCGGCGTGGGCAGCAGGCCGCTCAGGCTGCTGTGGGCAGGAATCCTGGTGATTATAGCGGCGGCGAATCTGGTGGGGCTGGGAATGGCGGCTGTGTAGTTCCGAACGATAAGCGCGCACGGAATACCAAAGCGTGGGACACCGTCGAGAAGGCCGGATCGATCTTGACAGACCGCGAAGTTCTCGCGCGCCGTAGGTCGGGCTCGACTTTTCTAAGTGCGCCATTGGACCCAGCGGTATTGAATCAAACGATTGCGCAACCCGTATGAAGAACGCACCCGAGTGTCCTGTCTCTAAAGTTCATAACAAAACAGCGGCTGTCATTCTGAGCGAACGGGGCCCCGAACGTTTCTCAGTTCGGGGGTGGTGAGTCGAAGAATCTGCTTTTGTCGTTCGTGAGTTCCTCAACGGACTTCAGAGACAGGACACTAGCTTTTCTCACCCACAAGAACTCCGAGGCCCAATCTTTCCGCATGTTATTCGAAAAGAAAACTGCGGAATAGGATGGAAAACTGCGAGCCTGGAACTGTCCCGTTCCGCACAGGCTCTCGCGGCTGCCATCCTTTACCCTAGTTACCAGGGAGATCAAGAACCTAGACATGTCTCATCCTCAGATCAAATTCGGTACCGACGGCTGGCGCGCGGTCATCGCCGACGATTTCACCTT
>JAATFE010000037.1 GCA_015655365.1 Terriglobales bacterium | reverse complement strand
GGCGTAAAAGGCACGAATCGTCGTGAGGTAGATCTGCCAGGCGGCTTCGGCATCTCCGGAATTGACAGCCGGTGCGCCCAACAGGTTCCTGGCCCGCAATTCGAGAATTCCATAGTGGCGGTCGTGGGCCTGGCTCACTGCACGTTGAAAATTGGCGTTGTTCTCCGCTCCGGTTCCCGGAGTGGGGTCGCAGAGGGTGTCTTGCGTGAGGGCGTGAATCTGAATCCAGGCAAACTGCGGGTCGCGGCCCAGCAAGGGATGAACCGCGCTATAGCAGGCGCTCATTTTGGAGGCGCGCTGCAATGCGTAGGACCGCTCGATGACGGCGCGGTCTTCTCCCGCGGCATTGCCGAGGCGATGAAAAAGCTGACTGGCTTTCAGGGCCGACTGCTCTCCGGCGGGGTAATCGCCAAACAAGTCCTCGCCAATGGCCTGGGCCAGGGCATGGGAGGCTTGAAGGAAGACCGGATCGGGGGGGGATGAAACGGAAGGAAGAAACTGGGTGAGCCAAGGGTCTTGATGCTTGTGTTGGAGAGAAGCGGCCAGGGCGTGGAGCAGGGTGCGGGCAGCCTGACAGCTCTCCTCACACGGCGACCCGCGCGAACGATCTCCCGGCATAGGGAAAGCGGAATCGAGCAGGCGGGGCAGATGGGTGCCGGTGAATTCCTCATCGAGAGTGGCAAGGGTTCCGGCATCGGCGGCCAGCGCGCGCATGGCCTGCGGAGAGGCCAGATGCTGCTCCATCCGGCTGCTATGGCTCTTCAACTGGCTCAGCTTCTGTTGCAGGATCTCCAGGCGGCGGCGGCCCTCGGCCAGCCAGCGAGGATCGCGTTCGAAGCGCACATAGCGGTTCCAGGTCTCGACCGCATTCATCACCTGGCCCCGATCTTCCATGGCTACGGCTTCGTTGAAGAGGATCACCGGCTCGTCGGGAGCCAGTTCGTCGGCGCGGCGCAGATAGTCCAGGGCCGTAGCGCGATCGTTTTCGCTGCCGTTGGCCGCCCCGCGCTGAAAGTAGGCGGCGGCGGCGTCGGCCAAAAGACTTGAAGTTACAGGTCCGGAGGCAAGCAGGCGGTCGAGAATGTCGATGGCGGGATCGAATTTCTCTTCCAGCACGTCGGCGCGGGCTTCGAGTTGAAGCCAGTGCGGATCCTGGGGGGCGGTTTCAAGCTTGCGCTCGATGCGGGAGCGGGCATCCAGCAGTCTGGACGATTCCCGTCCGGTAGCGCTGCCGCGAAGATGCGATTCCGGAGTGACCTCGGCAAATGCCGCGCCGGGCATGCGCAACTCGAAGATGCGCGAATGGGTATAGGCCTCGGCCAGCAGACGCTCCGGGGTATTCACATGCTGCCACCAAGCGGTCAACCCGATCGCGATGGCCAGGGACGCGGCCAGGGCAGCGCCGGTCCACAAATACCAGGTTTTGACTTGCTTTTGCTGGCGGGGAGTATGGGCGAGTTGAACCGCCATTTGGTGCTGCCACTCCTGGGATGCCCAGGCCAGTTGGCTTACTTCGACTGCCTCTTCCGGCGAGGGGCCGGAAGAAAATTTGCGCAGACGCTCGGCGCAGGCCGGACAAGCCGCCGCATGGGCCAGCAAGGCATTCACTTCCGCAGGGCGCACTTCCCCTGCGACGAGGGTGCTCCACTCGTTCGGCGCCGGACAGGGACCGGTCGCGGTTGCCGCTGGCGCACCCGTGGAGTCCGCGTTCGATGCGGCAGGGGCAGAGGACAGACCGTCGAGAAGGTCCTCCAAGGCGCGGGGAAGCGCATTTTCGCGGCCGCTCGAGCGGTGTCCCGGATTGAGATTATCTTTCATAGCTGCACTCTCTAGGTAACGAGGTCGCGTGCCATATTCCTTTCACAAATCCCGATCTATTCCTTAGATACTTCATCTTTTTTAGCCTGGCTCGGCCTGGTCTTGCGGCTTATGTCCTTGCATTTCTCCGCGCAGCCACGTGGCCACGCGCCGCAACGCGCTCTCTACCCCCTTGGGAGTCAGTCCCGTAGCGGACAGTCCGGCAATCTCCTCGGCCGTGAAACCTTGCCGGTAATAAAGCCAGAACAGGGCGCGATCGCGTTCGCCGATGACTTCCGGCGCGGAGCGAAGTTTCTCGTCCATCTGGGAGAGCAGGACAGCCCGATGCATCTGGGCGGTCTGGTTGTTGGTGGCCACAGCGGATTGCGGCGCATCCTCCACCAGCGAGGTGGTGATCACGTTGCCACCCCTCTTTGCGGAGTAGATGCGGCGAAAGTAATCGTTGGCCACCGAGGCGGAAACAATGCGCAAGAGGCCCAGGAAGGAATCTTCGCCGCGGGGCTCGAAGGTTCGCAGGATGCGGCGCTCTTGCTCGCAGAGCTTGAGAAAGACTTCCTGCACAATGTCGTCCACCGTTGCCGAAGACGGTGTATTCACCCACAGCCGGCAAACGCGCAGAGCAACCAGCGAGGCCAAGGGGGCGCAGCGACGCAAAAATTCTTCCCACTCGGCTGCGTCAGCGGAGTGGGCACAAGCCTTGGCGAGATCGTTTGTGGTGACGCGAAGTCGTTCCATTGCGCGGTAAACCAGTTTACCGTAATCGTGCGCCAATAGTAATTACTTTGCAAATTACCCCAGCCGCCAAGGGACGCGTTGCCCCACCGCAGAAGTTGAGGAATTTGACATGGTCCCGCCTAACCTCCTGAGCCTGCTCAGAAAGCGGGTGAAGGCGAAAGCAGCGAACTCTCCGTGCCCATCTTTTGCGTCGCCACTCTGCCGCAGGGGGAGAAAGCCTCATCCACGGAAAAAGGGAGACCGTGGCCTTTCCGTCCAGCGGCGGAATCCTCTCGCCCTTTGGATCATCTGAGAGAATAGGAACAGTGGATAAGATGCGACATTTTTTCTATCACCTGGCGCTGACGCCGGTGTCTCTTTCGGTTCTCGCCCTGGCCTGCGCCGGCGTGGCGGCGCAGGCGCCCAACCCGACTTCTGCCACCAACCCCTTTTTGGGCAGCGTCACCGCCGGCAAGGTCAGCGACGAGACCTTGAAGCTTTCGCTGGACGAGGCCGTGCGCCGGGGCCTGGAGACCAACCTGGGCCTGAAGGAAGCCGAAAACGACGAAAAGTCGCTTCAGGGCCAAAAGAACCAGGCGCTACAGAACTTTCTGCCCACCATTACCCTGACCGCGGACCGCGGCGTGCACCAGAACGACCTCTCCGCGCTGGGCTTTGGGCCGAGCGTCATCGCCATGTTCACGCCGCTATTTCCGGGCGGGGTGCTGCCCGCGGGCCTCTCCAACATCACCCGCGACGACCTGACCGAGGGCCAAATTCACTTTGCGCAGACGCTCTTTTCCGGCCCTGTCATCGCCGGTTGGAAGGCCGCGGGAGCCGCCGAGAGGGCCGCGTATTTCGAAAAGACCTCGGCCCGGAACGAAGTGGTGCAGCAGGTGGCCTCGGCCTATTTGCATGCCATAGCCGCCGCCAGCGAGGTGGATAATGCCAAATCGCTTTTGGCGTCCGACCAGGTGCTGCTGGATCAGGCTCACGCCAAGCACGAGGCAGGCACCGCATCCAATCTCGACGAACTGCGGGCGAAGGTGGAACTGCAAGCGCAGCAGCAGGCCCTGATCGCCGCCCAAAACAGCCTGGAAAAGAACCTGATCCTGCTCAAGCGCGAGATCGGCGTCGATCCCGGCCAGAAGATTGCGCTCTCCGACCCGGCGCCCTACAGCGACTTGGCCACGCAAACCCCGGACGAGGTGCGCGCCGTTGCCTACCAGAACCGCCAGGACTACCGGATGCTGCAGAATCAGGTCGTGGAGTACAAGGCCATTCATGCAGCCTATCGCAGCCAGCGGCTGCCCAGCCTGAGTTTTGGCGGCTACTACAGCATCAGCCAGGTAGGTGGAGCCGGATCGCACGGAAACTTCACAGCCCAGGGCAACTTGAGCGTGCCGCTTTTCCGCGAAGCCAAATTGCGCGGCGATGCGGAAACGGCCCAGGCTCGCTTGGCCGCCGTCGACGCGCAACTGGCCGACCTGCGCGGCAACATCGAATTCCAGGTGCGCTCGGCGCTGCTGGACGTGGACGCAACCAACAAGCTGGTGGAAGTGGCCCGGTCCAACGTGGAACTGACCACCCGCGCCCTGGCGGACGAGACGGATCGCGTCACCGCTGGCGTGGACGACAACCTGCCCCTGGTTACGGCGCAGTCCACGCTGGCCTCGGCGCAAAGCAATCTTGTGGAAAGTCTCTACCAATACAATTTGGCGAAACTGGCGCTGGCCAAGTCGGCGGGCATTTTGGAGCAGCAATACAAGGTTTATCTGGGCCAGTAGGCGCGGCTTCACGGCGCTTTGGCCCGGACCCGATCGCTGTGCCTGGGTGTAGAAGCTACATCGCTGCAAATGCGCAAGAGTTATTCGCTTCAGGCACCCGCTTCGTTCTCGCCGGAGCGGTTCTACGATTGATCTACCCCAAGCCACTGCCCTCAAGTGCATTATTCTCAAGAAAATGTCCCCTTGCTCGATGCCTGAAAAGGCACATTCATAGGGGGATCGATCTAGTAGAGTAATGTGATCGGGGGAGCCGAAAGCCATGTCCAGGAAGTTGGGAATCAAATACTATGTGGAACCGGATGCGGCAGCTTTAGCTCGCCGGGCCACGCAATATCTTGTGGAAATGGCGGGCGAAGCAGTCGCCGGCAATGGCCGGGCGCGCATCGCCATCAGCGGCGGAAACACTCCCAAAGCCGCCATGCGGTTGTTGGCCGATCCCAATGAGCCTTGGCGCGCACGCATGCCCTGGGACAATCTGGACCTCTATTGGGTCGACGAGCGAGCCGTTCCTCCCGATGACGCGGAAAGCAACTACCGCATGGTGCGCGAGTCCTTGCTGGACCACGTGCCTCTGGCGCCTGAGCAGATTCACCGCATTGAGGCCGAGCTCCCGCCGGAGGTAGCCGCGGACCGCTACGAGTCGGAGTTGCGCAACAGCTTCCGTCTGGAGGGCGCCGAGATGCCGCGCTTCGACCTGGTGGCGCTGGGAATGGGCGACGACGGCCACACCGCCTCGCTGTTCCCGTTCACTGAAGGAATTCACGAGACGAACCGGCTGGTTGTCGCCAATCATGTGCCCCAGAAAGACACTTGGCGGATCACCCTGACCTTGCCGGTGATCAACCGCGCCAGTTCGGTCTTCTTCTCGATCGCCGGGGCCGACAAGGCGGAAATGGTCAAGGAAGTTTTCACCGGACCGCGCGACGCGGAACGGCTGCCCAGCCAGTTGATATGGCCGGTTAGCGGTATACTTACTGTGATTCTGGATAAGGCCGCAGCTGCATTTTTGCCCGCAACAGATGCGGAGGGTTGCGGGGTTTTGGAGAGGGAACGATGATTCTGGCGGGCGATGTAGGCGGCACCAAAGTACACCTGGCGCTGTATGACTTTATCAATGGAAAGCTCGGGTACACCCGCGATAAACAGTATCCAGCCAAAGAATACTCCGGACTGGAAGAGATCGTCACCGAATTTCTCGGGGCGGAAAAAGTAACGGCTGCGTGTTTCGGCGTGCCGGGACCGGTGCGCGACGGCCGTCTGCGCCTCACCAACCTGCCTTGGACCCTGGACAGCCGCGAACTGGCTGCCGGGCTCGGAATCCAGCATGTCTTCCTGATCAACGACCTGGAGGCCAACGGCTACGGCATTGCCGAGCTTTCCGCCGACCAGATCTTCACCTTGAGCGAGGGCGACGCCAGCCAGATGGGCAACCGCGCCCTGATTGCGGCCGGAACCGGCCTGGGCGAAGGCTTCCTGGTGTGGAACGGCCACAGCCATACCCCCTATCCCTCCGAGGGCGGCCATGCGGACTACGCGCCGCGCAACGAGGACGAAATCGACCTGCTTCGCTTCCTCAAGCAGAAGTACAACGGCCGCATCAGCTTTGAGCGGATCGTCAGCGGCATGGGCCTGACCAACATCTACGAGTTTCTCCGCGAGGTTCGCGGCGTGGAAGAGCCGGCCTGGCTGGCCGAGCGCATGGCCCAGGGAGACCCCAACGTGGTGATCACCGAACTGGCCCTGGCGGCCAAGAGCGAGATCTGCGAGAAGGCTCTGGACATGTTCGTCTCCGCCTACGGCGCCGAGTCGGCCAACCTGGCGCTCAAGGTGCTTTCGGTTGGCGGTCTCTATGTCGGCGGCGGCATAGCCCCCCGCATCCTGGAAAAGCTCAAGGACGGCACTTTCATGAAGGCCTTCACCGACAAGGGCCGCCTGAGCCAGTTGCTGGTCAACATGCCGGTCCGTGTCATCCTGGAAAGCCGCGCCGCCCTGCTGGGCGCAGCCGCCTACGCCGAAGCCCGCGCCGCCGAACTGAGCGGGATCTCTCCGCGCGCCGCTTCGGTAAAGATCTAAAAACACCGATTATGAACAGGAACAAAGAGGGGCAGCCGAACCGGCTGGCCCTTTTTGCTTCAGAGGACTTATGTCCTCTGAAAGCTCTCTCACCGCAACGCCGTGCCCACCGTGGCGATGGTTCCTTCGTAAAAGAACTGTCCCAGGCCAACGGTGAACAGGAAGCAGCCATAAAGCGCGTGCTCAAAGCTCGACGCAGCCAGCGAGCGGCTCTGCTGGTAGCGGGCGGCAAACAGCAGCCCGCCGCTCAGGGTGAGAGCCAGAGCCAGCGGGTTGCGGAAGACGATATGCAGGAAGGCGAAGACCACGGCGCTGGCCAGGATCATGGACCACTTGCCGGGAAACAGTCCCGCATAGCGCTCGAAGAAAAAAGCGCGGTAAAGCAGTCCCTGGGGATAGACCGACAGAACCGGATAGGCCAACATCACAACCAGCCAGAACGCGGGATGCTGGCGCACCAGGCTCCACTCCAGTTGGGGCGTAAACAACCACACCCCCAGCCACGTCAGAAGCGCGCAGACGGCAAACAGGCCTAGAATCGCCGTCATGCGGCCCGTCAGTTGGCCCAGGTTCCACAGCTTGGAGCGGTCAAAATGCGGGTCGCGCAGCAATTGCCATCCGGCATAGCCCGCCACAATCCACAGCAGCGGCAGCGCCGGGAACCGCACCGGCGAAAACAAGTAGGCCAGAGGCAGCGCGAAAAACAAAAGCAAGAACTCGGCAATCAGCGCGGCACGCTTCATAACCTGACCCATCCCCGCCCAGAATACATTCAAATCCAGGAGGGCCGGCAAGCGCCGCGCGGAAGCGTTGTGTCCTGTCAACATTTTCCGCGCGCAGTTACAACGGTTGCTTGCCAAGTTCGCGCATCCGGCTTTCGATCGCCATCCGGTCCAGCGTCTCCAGGGGCAGGCTGAGGAAGAACTGGACGCGATTTCGTATCTGCCGCAGGGTTTGCGCAAAAGCCGCGCGCTTCTCCTCGTCCGTGCCCTCCACTGCGGCGGGGTCGGGAAAGCCCCAGTGCGCCGTCACCGGATGGCCCGGCCACAGCGGGCACACCTCGCCGGCCGCGTTGTCGCAGACCGTCACCACGAAATCCATCTGCGGCGCGCCGGGCTGGACAAACTCGTCCCAACTTTTGCTGCGCAGGTTTTCCACTGGATACCCCAGCGCCTTCACCTGTTCAATGGCAAGAGGGTTCACCCTGCCGCTGGGATGGCTGCCCGCGCTGTAGGCCCGAAAGCGGCTCGCGCCCAGCGTGTTGAAGAGCGCTTCGCCTAGGATGCTGCGCGCCGAGTTGCCGGTGCACAAGACGAGAATGTTATAAGGTCTCTGCAAAACTCCCCCTTTTGAAAAAAACAGCGCCGTGTCACGCCGCGCCGTCTGCATCACATACGTTTATACGAATATATTGTATGAGATTATATCTGTCAATGCGTATGCAACATCCGGGTGCGCGCCGGACCTTGAGTCCTGCTTCTTCGCATCTTCGACGAGAGAGAAGCCCACGAAACGGCCTGGGATATGATTGAGGCTACCGTGCTCGCGAAAGCCGTTGTGGCAATCGAGCGCGATGCAAGGAAAGGCGCAGTGCGAATGAAGCGATGGATCAAGCGGATCGTTGTGGTGCTGGTGGCTGGCTTTGTCGTGGTCTATGCGGGCGACTGGGCCGCTTTCAATCTGCGCGGCTCGCCCCTGTCCAAAGTGACCGTCAATCGCTACGTGACGATTCCGCTGAAGGGCAATAAGAAGGAGTTCGACTACGTTGGCTCCATCGACGTTCCCTGCACGGTTTCACTGTTTCCGCAGACGGGCCAAAGCCCCTGCTGGCAACTGCGGCGCAACACCAACCAGGGCATGACGCCATAACCTCGCTATGCGCAAGTTCTATTTCCGCCCAGCGCTCCAAGATCGTGCAAGAAGAAGCCGCTGCCTCAATTCGAGGGCAGCGGCCTTATTGTTTTGCAGGCGTGCAGAATCAATTCGGGGAGAGAAAGTTCAGAGAGCGATCATCGGCCGGGGAAGGTGCGAACTGGTGCGGTCGAGGAAGAGCCTCATGCGCAGCGCTTCGGCTCGTTGCACGGCCACCAGGCGCATGTGGCGGCGCAGATGGTCGCCGTTTTTGAGCAAGGCCGCGTGAGCCTCGTCGGCTGCGGCATCCTGCTCCAGCCGGGCAATGCGCTCTTCGATGGTGCGGCGAAAATGGGGGCTGATTTCAAAGCCTTCAAGCTGTTCGTAATCGGCGATCATGGCGGCCTCTCGAGGGTGAAACCTGAGCGCCATCATAAGAGACTTTCCAGGCCAAGCTCAAGTTCTTTATCTCTGTGCCGATATTAATGAGGAGCGATGAAAAGCACCAGATTACGGGGGGAAGGGGCGCAGGTAACTCCTTGTCCAAAAAAGGAACAGGTGTTTTGCTTGCTATCTGACTCTGCGATGGATGGAATCTTTGATCGGGTGCCAGACTTCCGAAATGCGTTCCGCAGGGGCTAAAGCCCACGTTTATTTGATTGCAGTTACGGCACGACTAAAGTCGTGCCCTTTCAAAACAGCCACTTATTGAGAGGTTCTTTGTCAGGTCGCCATTGCGAGGTCTATGGCGCGGGCGCAAAATATCCCTTGCGGGTCTGCACCTTCAGGCCATCCCCGCGGCACTCGACCGAGAGTTTGCGGAAAGTTCCGTCGAGTTTCGTGTTGCTAGACGTATAGGTGGCCACATACTGGGTGCGCAGCTCGTCTTCGATCTGCTGGAAGGCGGCTTCGAGTTTCTTCCCGTTGTTACCCACATCGATAAGGCGGCCGCCGGTCTCCTCGGTCATCTTTTTCATGGCGGAGAAACCGCTGTAGCCCCAACCGCCGTAGAAACCGCGGTCGGCAATCAGAATCACGTAGACGATGACGTTGGATCGCTGCGCCGCGGCGATGGCTTCACCGATCTTGATGCGGCTGCCCTGGTCTTCGCCGTCGGTCAGCAGGATCATGGCCTTGCGGCCCGTCTCCTGGTTCAGTTTTTCGTTGGAAGCCAGGTAGACCGCATCGTAGAGCAGGGTTCCCTTGGGAGTTCCATGCGTGGGGATGGTTCCCCCGCCGGCTCCGGGAATGCCGCCCGCACCATTGCCGCCAGCGGTGTTGATCTCCGCCTTGCTCATGGCGCGCGACAGCAGCCGGGGGCTGTTGGTGAAGTCCTGCAACAGATCCACATCCACGTCAAAGGAGAGCAGGAAGGCTTCGTCCTTCTGCTTGAGAACCCGTTCCAGAAAATGGCTGCCCGCATCCTGTTCCAGGGGCAAAACATTCTGCTGGCTGCCGGAGGTGTCGAGCAGAATGCCCAGGGTGAGCGGCTGATTGGTCTCCGCCACAAAGCTCTTGAGCTTTTGCGGCTCTTTGTCTTCCAGAACCGCGCAGTCGTCCTTGTTCAGGTGAGGAACCAGGGTGCCGTCCTTGGCCTTGACGGTAAAAAAGACGTTGACCAGACTCACTTCGAGCTTGATGGTGGCGACCGATTCTTCCTCGGGAGCCGCCGGCGCGTGGCTCACCGGGGGGGCGTCGGGCGAGGGCGCGAGTTGGGCCCATCCCGCCGTGGGCAAAACCGGCAGGCCAAGCAGCAAAGCGGCAATTCCCCATCGGACGCTCATCATGCTTTTATAGACGGGATTGAACCCCCGAAGAAAGCATACGCGAACTGTTTGAGGGCTCAAAGGCAACCAGCGCGGGTTTGGCGCGTCTGATAGTCTGTCGAGTGGAGCCCTGTGGCCGGTCTTTCGTCAGTTGTCAGTGGACAGTGGTCAGCAGACAGTTGTCGAGGACCATGAACCACAGTTCTCCGGAAGCGGCGGATACATCAGAGATCAGGGATCGTTTTTGACTGATTACTGAATACTGACAACTGACCACTGGAGAATACCTGTGAAGCTTGGTTTGACCGTAATAGCGCTGGCGGCGCTCCTGAGTTCGAGCCCGAATTTGACTCCGGCTCTGGCCCAACAGCAACAATCCCCGGTACCCGATGCTCCTACCCCACAGGCGCGGCCGCTGATCTCTGGCGAGGGCGCCATTACACCCGGTCTGGGCGCAGGAGACGAGCCGGCAGCATCCAGTTCGTCTTCGACTCTTCCCGCTCAGCAGCAGGTCCCCAGCAGCAGCCAGGCGCCTTCCACGGAGGGTAAAGACGACTTCCAGAACACCCCCCCGGAGATTCCCACAGCCGGAGAAGGCGTAGCCGCTACCACCCGTTTCGTGGTCAACGTGAACTTTGTCGAAGTTCCCGTCACGGTCAAGGACAACAAGGGCAAGCTGGTGGCCGGCCTCACGTTTCGCGACTTCAAGGTTTTCGAGAACGATGCGCGCGAGCCGTTACGGCTGTTTTCCACAGACGCATTCCCGCTCTCCATCGCCTTTGTCATCGATCAGAGCCTGACCTCCGACGTGATGGCCAAGGTGAACAACTCCCTGGGCGCCATCCAGGGCGCGCTCACGCCCTATGACGAAGTGGCGGTCTTCTCTTACAACAACGGAGCGCAAGAGCGGACCGGCTTTACCGGCGCGCAGAGCACACGTTTGCCCGCCGTGCTGGCCCTGACCAAGGAGACCGGCAGCGAAATGCTGGTGCCGATGAACAGCGGCCCGCTGGCGGGTTGCAACGTGCATGTGAACGGCAACTGCGCCGACGTGAATCTGCAGCCGGGACGCTCGGCTGGCGGCGGCTCGTTCATGACCATCCCCAAAGAGATTCATACCCTCAACGACGCCATCCTGGCCGCGGCCAAAGAGCTTTCCACCCGCCCCAAGGGACGCCGCCGCATTATCTACGTCATCTCCGACGGCAAGGAAGCGGGCAGCAAGGCCACCTATAAGGAAGTGCTGCGCTACCTTCAGACCAACAAGGTCGCCGTCTATGGCACCGCGGTGGGCGACTCGGCCCGCTGGGGCGAGGGCTACATCAGCCGCATCCATGTGCCCTTCACCATGTACGAGAACATCCTGGCCAGGTATACGCTGGCCACCGGCGGCACGCTGGATTCCGAGCGCGGCCTGAACGGCATCGAGAAGAGCTACGCCAAGATCGCCGAGGAGGCGCGCACCCAGTACACGCTGGGCTACCTGAGCCACCAGCCGGTGATCGACGGCAGGTTCCGCAAGATCGATGTGCGCGTGGATAGGCCCGGACTCGAAGTGATCGCCAAGACGGGTTATTACCCCTCTGCCCAGGATGCTCGTTAAAAAGTGACCTCTTCAGGAAGTGCGGCCGGCTTGGGACTCTTGTCGGCCGC
>JAATFE010000213.1 GCA_015655365.1 Terriglobales bacterium | reverse complement strand
GTGCAGGGGCGCCGCTCCCCGATGGTCGCGTCACCTTGAATGCTGTGCTTTCGGGATAACCGCCTTTGGTTCCACTATAGAGTTGATGCGCCAGGTCCCCGCGAGGATGCTGCACACGATCAAGAGGCACTCTGAGTTTTGTGCTGTTCCACCCATTCGCCTGGAATTTCAGCGAATGGGTGGGCAGCACAATCCCGAATGGCCGGGTTACTTCTTGTAACTGGCCTTGCGGGCAGTTTCAAACTCGTCGCCTGCGAGCCACTGCACGGATTTGGACTGGTCGCTGGCCAGCCAGCCCAGCACAAATCCGACACGAGCCAGTTTCGCGTTGCCGCGGAAGTCCCAGTCGGCCCGATATTCGTCGGAGGGCTGGTGGTAGTGGTGGGCAACGTAGTCCTTGCCCTGTGCAATTCCCCAGGCCTCGTCGTGACCCTCAAAGAGATCGCCCTGATCGAGGGAGAACGCGGGAATGCCGACGCGGGCCAGCGAGAAATGGTCGGAGCGGTAATAGGAGCCGGCCATGGGGTTGGGATCGGGCAAGATTTCCAGGTCGAAGGCCTTGGCAACCGTCTGCACCGTGGGCCAGAAGTCGACGCGCTCGGCTCCGCCCAGGTTCACCGAGCGAGGAATGCCGATGGGTAACACCATGTCGTAGTTGAGATCGAGAGCAAGCTGGCTGGCCGGAACCGGCGGATGCATGCCCAGGTACTGTGAGCCCAACAGGCCCTGCTCCTCGGCGGTGACGGAGGCAAAGTAGACGGCATGGGGTGGACGCACTGAGGACTGCGCAAAGGCCCGGGCCATTTCCAGCAGAATACCGCAGCCGGTGCCATTGTCAGCCGCGCCGTTGTAGATGCCGTCGCCCTTGGCATCAGGGTCGATGCCCAGGTGATCGTAGTGGGCAGAGTAGATCACCGCCTGCTCGGCGGTACTCGTGCCGGAGATGCGACCGATCACGTTGGTCGAGTCGTAGCGACGAACGCGGCTTTCAATGTGGCCCTTGAGCCGGATGGGCAGTTCGACGGCATGGAACGCACCCGGCTTGCCGGCCCGCTCGATGGCCTGGTCCAGATCGCCAAGGCCCGACATCGTCAACAGATTTTGCGCCACGTCGTGCTGAATCCAAGCGGCAGCCTGCAGTCTGGCATCGGGATCGCCTTGCAGATAGCTCTTCTCGATGGCCTGCGAGTTGCGCACTACCTCCCAGCCATAACTGGCCAGATCGGTGCGGTGAACGATCAGCACGCCCACGGCTCCCCGCCGCGCCGCTTCTTCGTACTTGTAGGTCCAGCGGCCATAGTAGGTGAGGGCCTTGCCTTTGAAGAACTTGTCGTCGTTCGAGGGCGGCTCGTTGACGATGATCAGCGCGATCTTGCCCTTCACATCCACACCGGCATAGTCATCCCAGTTGTACTCCGGGGCGTGAATGCCATAGCCCACAAAGACGATGGGCGCATCGAGGTCGGTGATAGGTGCGCCGGTCTGGTCCTTGGAGACGATCTGCGTGCCATAGGCCAGATCGACCGGCTGCCCCTTGGCGGGCACAAACGAGAACCTGGTCTTGTCCTCAATGGTGTGCACGGCCATCAGCGGAACCTTCTGAAAATAGGTGCCGTTGTCGCCCGCCGGCTCTACGCCGGCCAGGGCAAACTGGGTGGCGATGTATTCGGCGGCCAGTTCGGCCCCACGTTTGCCGGGGCCGCGGCCCTCCAGCAGATCCAACGAAAGGAAGCGCACGTGGGCGCGAATCTTTTCCGGGTCAATGGAAGCAGCGGCGGCGCGGGCAGCCGGAGGCAAACCGGAGATTTCAGGAACCAGAGTGGGGGCGGGCTTTTGCGCATGAGCGGCGGCAACAGCCAAAATACCAACGGCCGCAATCGCAAGGATTTGCTTGGGGTGCATGGAGTCTCCCTATGGTTGTGCGCCTCATCGCGGAGGCGCTTGAAAACTGCAGCGTCGATTGAAGGTGGAAACTTAGTCGACTAATCAGAGTACGTCGACGTCCGGCTGCGGGGCAATGGTATCCAGCGAAACGGCGGGAAATAAGTGGGCGCGCGTCAGCACTTTGCGAGTCAATCCAGTGAGCGCCATTCCGCCTGCCGCGCCGAGTGGAACCCAGCGCCGTTCCCCGCCTGCCACTGTCAGTGCGTCCACATCGTCCTCGAAGACCGTGCGAATGCGCACGTAATAGTTCACCTGCATGATGGCGTGACGCACGTTCATGCGCAGTTCCTCAGCGGGAACGTCCGGCTCGCGCAGCCCAGGCAGTTCCCACAGCCCAGGCATCACGGAGAGCATCGCGGGCCGCTGCTCCAGCAGCACCTCCCGGTTGGACTCGCCGGGCTGCTGCCCCATGCGTAAAGAAAGCGCGTGGCCCACCTCGCGGCTCAGCATCTGGGCTCTCGGCTGGGTTTTGTGTTCGCCGCGGGTCTTGCAGTCCGCTGTCCATGGGCAAACCAGGCATTGCGGATTGCGCGGCAGGCAGACCGTTGCTCCCAACTCCATTATCGCCTGGTTGAAGTCGCCGGGGCGCCGCGGATCGACAAGCTGTGTGGCGAGTTCTTCGATTCTGCGCCGCAGCGCCGCGCCACCGGTGGCGCCGTCTGCCTCCCAGCCCGCCATGCGGCACAGCACCCGCTCCACGTTGCCGTCCACTACCGCCACATGCTCTTCGTTGGCGATGCTGGCGATGGCGGCGGCCGTGTAAGCGCCAATGCCGGGCAGCAGGCGCAGTTCCGCGGCGGTTGCCGGCAAATTGCCCTGGTGTTGGTCGGCCACAAACTGCGCGGCCTTGTGCAACATGCGCGCGCGGCGATAGTAGCCCAGGCCGCTCCACATTGCCAGCACGTCCTCTTCCGGAGCCAGGGCCAGCGAGACCAGCGTCGGAAACCTTCCCATGAATGCCTGGTAGCGCTCGACAACCACGGCTACGCGGGTCTGCTGCAACATGATCTCCGAGACCCAGATGGCATAGGAATCGTGACTGCGCCGCCAAGGCAAATCGCGCTGGTTGTGCACATACCATTTCAGCAATTGCTTGCGCAGCTTGTCGATCTTCTGGGGGGTGCGGTCCAGCTTCACCATGGGCTCAGATTAAGCCATTACCCCCATGCATGTTTGAGGACGCTGTGCAAAGCGGGTCATACTTTCTCTCCAACCCATGAAACGATCCAATGCAGAACAGGGTGCTGGCTGAATTGGGCATTTCGGTATGCGGCGGGGAGGTTCAAAGACCAGAACTGCCTCAGCGTGGTAACTTTACGGCACCCCCCTGCTCTATAAGGTGCCACATGCCGATGAAGCGAATGCCGGATGATTCTCTGGAATTCTGCATCGTTCGGCGGACGTCCCGGCAACCGGGGAGTATTTTTCAATCTATTTGGAGATCATAATCGTGAATAGAACTGCCCTTTTCGTCTGCGCCGCCATGCTTGCCGCGCCCTGCGCACTCCTGGCCCAATCCACGTCCATCCCTTTTCCCGCCCAGTCTGCGCCTTCCGGCTCTCATGCCGCGCTCCAGACGGCTGGCAAGTCCCAGAAGAAAAAGGCCGCAGCTCCCAAACCGCTTTCGCGGATCGCTCTCGGCGTCGGCTTCTCGCCGCTCGGGGTCAACATGACGGCCGCCACCAACCTGAATAAGTACATGAACGTGCGCGGCACCGGCAATATTTTCAAGTACACGGTCAATGACATCTCCACCAACGGCTTCAATGTCGACGCCAACATCGACCTGGCTTCTGCCGGGGTTTCGCTCGATCTCTATCCCTTCCCCAATCACGGCCTGCGCATCAGCCCTGGCGTGCTCTTCCGCAACACCAACAACGCCAGCGCCACGTTCACCGTTCAGCCCGGCACCAGCTTCACCCTCGACGACTACACCTACTACGCGTCAAAGACGAACCCGGTGCAGGGCATCGGTTCCTTCGGCCTGCATACCCAGAATCCCGCTCCCACCATCACCGCTGGCTGGGGCAACGTCATTCCCCGCAATGGCAAGCATCTTTCCTTCCCGTTTGAAGTGGGCGTAGCCTTCATCGGAGCCCCTACCATCGACGTCGAGCTGAATGCGGGGCAGGTTTGCAACGCCCAGGGCCTGAACTGCGTCAATGTGGCCACCGACCAGGATGTGCAAACCAACCTCAAGGCGCAGGTCGCCAAATACAAGGACGATCTCGATCCGCTCAGGACCTATCCCATCGTCTCTTTCGGCGTGGCTTACAACTTCCGCATCCGGTAAAGGGCATCCGCTACGCGAAAGGGCCGCTCCCGGTTGGGGAACGGCCCTTTGTGCTGCATGAGAACCAATTTCACTTCGTCTGTAACTGCTCCAGATCCTCGACCGCCTGCGGCCGTGTCTTGGCGCGAATCTGCGCCGTGGTCAGCAGATAAACCGCCACCACAATGGCGGCCATGCCGGTGAACTCAGCCTTCTCTGGCCGTTCGTGAAGTAGAAAAATTCCCAACAGCACCGCAACCACCGGGTTCACATAGGTATACGAAGCAACCTTGGCCACCGGCACGTTGTCGATCAGGTAGATGAAGCCCGTGAAGCCCAGCAGCGATCCGCCGGTAATGAGATAAGCCAGTGAGCCAACCGAGCTAGTGGTCAAATGGAAGTCTGGCCATTGACCCAGCACCGTACCCAGGCCAGTGCAGAAAGCGCCCGCCAGCAGCATCTCCCATGCCGCGGCCACAAAGCTGTTCACCTGCAATCGCGCACGCCGCGAAACGATGCTGCCCACCGTCCAGGAAAGCGCGCCGGCCAGCAGGCTGCCAATGGCCCACAGACGCACAGTGTCGCCGGCCAAGCCGGTATGCAGCGAGGGCCACAGCAGTGCGCCCATGCCGCCAATGCCGAGTGCTATGCCCAGCCAACCGCGTGCCGGAAGCGGCTCGCCGCCGGGCAACGCCATCTCAATCAGCGCCACATAGAGCGGAACCACCGCCTGCGCCAGCGAGGCTAGTCCGCTCGGCACGGTCCGCTCCGCATAAACCAGGCCCACGTTGCCTGTGCCCAACAGCAGCAGTCCGACGAAACCAAGCATCAGCATGGTTCTAGGCGGCCAGGCCACGCGCATTCCGCGCCAGCGGCACCACACCAGCAGAATCGCGCCTGCAATCAGAAACCGCGTCCCGGCCAGCAGCAGCGCCGGCATCTGGGCCGAGCCAATGCGGATGGCCGTATAAGTCGATCCCCAGAAGAAATAGACGCTGGTAAAGGCCAGCACAATAGAGGTTCTGGTAGCCACTTTGCGTTGCGAGTGGCCGGCGGCGTCATAGGAATTTGCCATAGGAATAATTCAATCCTAGCTCCAACGGCGCGCACCCGCTTCCCACTTCTTGCGGCTTTCTTGCGAATCCCCATGGATAGCTGTGGCGAACCCGTGCTATGCTCTCGCCATCGGAAGCCCCATGCACATGCACAGCGCCAACCGATTTCCGCTTGTACCGGCCGCTAAACGCTGGTCACGGTCCCGCGCCCTCTGCATCTGCCCCCGGCGGCACCTGCGCGCCCTGCCCGCCCGCAATCGCCCCACGCTCTTCGGCGGAGACTAGAGCGGAACCAGAGTTTCTGTGTCCTGTTGGGTCTCGTGCCGGGTCGCCACTCCCTGATGGTCGCGTTAACTTGTTGGACGCTGTGCTTTCGGGATATATCGACTCTGGTTCCGCTATAGTCCCGGTCCACCGAGAATTCTCGCCCTTTCTCGCCCAGCCGGGTGAACAGAACAGGTTGATCCCGCAGGCCGGGATCCGCGGCTTTGCCGATCCAATTCCCGTGGCGGCCGCACAACCGCAAATCTGCCGAGGAGATCGATCATGACCAAGCAAGAGCTGTATGCGCAATACGGACCCAAACTTGTTTGTCCCCTGCCCGGACCCAACGCCCAGGCCGTCATCAAGGCCGATGACCGGCTCATCTCGCCCAGCTATACCCGCTCTTATCCGCTGGTGGCCAAGCGCGGCCGCGGCATCCGCATAGAGGACGTGGACGGCAACGAGTTTCTCGATATGTCCGCCGGCATCGCCGTGGTTTCCACCGGCCACTGCCACCCCGAAGTCGTCGCCGCCATCCGGAAGCAGGCCGGAGAACTGCTCCACATCTCCGGCACCGACTTCTACGACGAGCACCTCACCGACCTGGCCTCACGGCTCTCCGCCGTCGCACCCATGCCCGGACCGCACCGGTTCTTCTATGGCAACTCTGGCGCGGAAGCAGTGGAGTGCGCCCTTAAACTGGCCCGCTACCACACCGGCCGTCAGCAGATCATCTCCTTCTTCGGCGCATTCCATGGCCGCACCATGGGCGCGCTTTCGCTCACTGGCTCCAAGCCGCAGCAGAAGCGCCGCTTCGCGCCTTTGGTCCCCGGCGTAACCCACATCCGCTACCCCTACGCCTATCGCGGATGCAGCGGCGGCCCGCAGGAAGAGGAAGCCTTCAGCCTCGGCTGCGCACGGTTCATTGAAGAAAAGCTCTTCAAGACCATCCTCGCGCCCGAAGAAGTTGCCGCCATCTTCGTCGAACCCATTCAGGGCGAAGGCGGCTACGTGGTTGCTCCCGACAACTTCCTCCGCGAACTGCGCGACATTTGCACCCGTCACGGCATCCTGCTGGTGGCGGACGAGGTGCAATGCGGCGCGGGCCGCACCGGCAAATGGTGGGCCATCGAGCACTCCGGCGTCGAGCCGGACATCGTCTGCATGGCCAAGGGCATCGCCAGCGGCATGCCACTGGGCGTCTGCATGAGCCGCGCGGAGATCATGGATTGGCTCCCCGGCTCTCACGCCTCCACCTTCGGCGGAAACCCCGTTTCCATTGCCGCGGCGCTGGCGACCATGGACGTTCTGGAACGCGAGGGCATCGCCAATGCCGCCCGGATCGGCGAGAGGATGTTGGAGCGCTTGCGTGGTTGGAAGAAGACTCATCCCCTGGTGGGCGACGTGCGCGGCCGGGGCCTGATGATCGGCATCGAACTGGTGAAAGACAAAAACACCCGCGAACCGGCTACCGCCCTGCGCAACCGCATCGAAACTCTGGCCTTCGAGCGCGGCCTCATGATCCTGGGCTGCGGCGAAACCAGCCTCCGCCTCTGCCCGCCGCTGATTATCAGCGAAAACGAAGCCACTGTCGCTCTCGACATCCTCGAAGACACGCTGACCGCGGTGGAAGAAGAGCACGCCAAAGTATTTTCGGTGGCT
This sequence comes from Terriglobales bacterium, assembly GCA_015655365.1. GTDB lineage: Bacteria > Acidobacteriota > Terriglobia > Terriglobales > Acidobacteriaceae > Telmatobacter. The sequence continues at coordinate 272 of JAATFE010000213.1, read as the reverse complement.
ACGGTTTAGCCTGAGTGCCCCATTCTTGGCGCGTCTTTGTACTTGCGCCAAGGGTGGGATAGCACGATCTCCGGAGTTCAGAGACGGCAAAAACCCTCCAGGCCACGGACACTGAGCCGAATCTGCACCTTGCATTTGCGCGATTTTCCGATTCATCCGAGAATGGTCTGCCATGGAAGCTCTCATGCGGATGCGCATCACCTGGCTGGAGCGCGCGCTGGCCGGTCTGGGCTGGCTGGCACGCCGTCGCGCCGGAACAGAAGGCCTGCCTG
>JAATFE010000183.1 GCA_015655365.1 Terriglobales bacterium | reverse complement strand
TTGCCGGCCGCCTTGCCGTCGAAGCTCCCCACAGCCTCGCCAATTGTTTCCCCGACAACGCCCCGGATCCAAAGTAATGCAAAGGAGCAATGCTGAACCAAGCCGCACAGGCAGCTAACTTGCTGAAGCGTTCCAGCGGATGATTTGTCCTATGCTTTCCATCCCACAACTCGCACCGCTCCACCAAGGCGTCAGCATCAATCGCCGTATCTTTCGCGCCGCGGCCCTGGTCACCGCCGCGGGGATTGCCGTCAAGATCGTCGCGACCTTCAAGGAGATCGCCGTTGCCGGCGTCTATGGCCGTTCCGACGCCATGGACGCCTTTCTCGCGGCCTCCCTGATTCCCGCGCTGCTCATCAACCTGATTTCCGAGTCCATGAGTCAGGCCCTGATACCAACCCTGGTCCGGGTGAGGGAACAAGAGGGCCGTGAGCGAGCCCAGCAGCTTCTCTCCAGTTCCATGCTCTGGATGTGCCTGCTGTTGGCAGGCGTTTCGGTTGCCATGGCTCTCTTTGCCCGCGGCTTCTTTCCACTCATTGCCTCGCACTTCGGCGTCGCCAAGCTGGATCTGGCCGTGCATCTGTTCCGCGGCCTATTACCGGTCGTCCTCATCACCGGAATCGCCACCAACTGCACGGCCGTTCTCAATACCCTCGACCGTTTTGCCATCCCGGCGCTGGCCACTATGGCAACACCGCTGGCCATCATCGTTGGCTCCTTGTTTTTGAGCGCGCGCTTCGGTATCTGGATCATGGTCTACGCAACCCTTGCCGGCGCTCTCGTCCATGCCGCAGTTGTGGTCGGTATGGCGGATGCCCACGGCTACCGCTTCCGGTTGCGCTGGTATGGCATGACCGAGGCCACGCGAGAAGTGGGCCGTCAATATGGGCCGGTACTGCTCAGCGGCATGGTGGCCTCCGGCGGCCTGCTGGTGGACCAATCCATGGCAGCCATGCTGCCCGGTGGCAGTGTCTCCGCGCTGGTGTATGCCGGCCGCTCTGTCAGTGTAGTGCTCGCCCTGCTGGCAGGAGCAGTTTCAACCGCCGTGACACCCTATTTCTCGCACATAATTGCCCACCGTGATTGGGATGGGTGTCGCAACACCCTGCGTACCTGGGTTCGGCTCAGCCTGTTGGTCTCAGCCCCCATCGCAGCTTTGCTGATAGCCAGTTCCCATCTGCTTATCCGCATCACCTTGCAGCATGGAGCCTTTGGACCGCACGATACGGCGGTGGTTACCCCCGTCCTGGCCATGTACGCCCTGCAGATTCCGTTCTTTGTTTCCAGCCGGGTGTTCTACCGGTTTCTGGTTGCCATGCGCCGCACCGATCTGATCCTCTATTGCGGTATTCTCAATCTCGCGCTCGATGTTGTCCTGAATCTGATTCTGATGCGCTGGTTCGGCGTGGCGGGGATAGCCCTTGCCACTTCGCTTTGGACCGTGAGCACATTCTTCTTCCTTTGGTACTGGACCCGCAGGCTTTTCCTCCGGAAGACGCTGAAGAAATCGAGCCCCGAAACCGATGCATAAGCAGGGAGCAAGGGGAAGTAACAGCAGAGGGAAGCAGCGTGATTCCTGAGCCGGCCCAATACATCCTTCGTTTTGACGATCTCTGCCCCACCGTTTCGTACTCTCGGTGGCAGCAGTTCCTGCCGCTGATCGAGAAATTCAAGCTCCAGCCCATTCTTGCCGTGGTTCCAGACAATCAGGACCGCCACCTGCAGGCTTCGCCTCCCGACCCCGATTTCTGGATACAGATGCGGCAGATGGAGCTTGGCGGAGCAATGATCGCACTGCACGGGTACAACCATCGCTGCGAAAGTCGCGGCCCCAGCCTGCTCGGGCTCCACCACGGATCGGAGTTCGCCGGGGTAGATGAGAGCACGCAGCGCGAGTGGATTCATGAGGGGCTGGCGATTCTGCGGGGTCACGGACTCAATCCGCGGATTTGGGTTGCCCCCCGCCACGGCTTTGACCTGAATACTCTCAGCGCCCTCCGCAAAGAGGGAATCAGCCTCCTCTCCGATGGCTTTGCGCGCGTTCCATTTACCCGTGGCGGCCTCACCTGGATTCCGCAACAGTTATCGGCTCCGGTCGAAAAGTCCAGGGGCCTCTGGACCATCTGTATCCATCCCAATACGGCACACAGTTCACTGCTCAATCGCTTGCCGATCTTTCTGCGAAAGCATGAAGCTCAGTTCACGTCGGTGGACCGCGTGTTGGACGAGTATTCTCCCGCCGAGTTGGGTGGCATGGAACGGCTTTACGAGAAATTCGCTCTGTGGCGTGCTCAAGCCTCCCACGTCAGAAGGCGGAAACGGTCCCGCCGCTCTCATTCCGGTTAAGCAGTTCCGAGTACAGCGATTCCCACCGGTCCAACACCGTCTCCAGGCTGAACCGTTCCACGGCTTGTTGCCGCGCCCGATCCCCCATGGCTCTGCGCTCCTCCGGCGCGGCTTCCATCGTCCGGTTCATTGCTGCGGCTAAAGCACGATCGTCGCCAGCCGCGGTCAGCCAGCCGGTTAGCCCCTCGGCCACAACCTCCCGCGTGCCGGGGACGTCTGTTGCTACCACGGGCAGAGCGCAGCAAGCAGCCTCCAGCAGCGCCATCGGCAACCCTTCCCAGCGCGAAGAAAGAACAAATCCATCCGCTGCCTGCATCCAGCGGCGCACGTC
>JAATFE010000073.1 GCA_015655365.1 Terriglobales bacterium | reverse complement strand
TGTTTCGTCTTACGTTCGAGTGAGGAATCTCTTCCATCATAGGATCATCGCGGCAGCGCACCCATGGGATTCGCTGTCAATTGTCCGAGAGTGCTTTTACACAACACGCGGCATGGGCTCCCATTCCTCGAAGAGAGTTCCCTCCGAGCGGGCCACCACGGCCGCGGCCATGCAGTTTCCCACAACATTCATGAGCGTCCGTCCCATGTCCATCAGTGCGTCGATGCCGAGAATCAGCAGGATCGGCGTAGTAGGAATGTGAATCGCGCTGGCTGTGGCCAATAGCACGACCAGAACGGCGCGGGGCACGCCGGCAACACCCTTGCTGGCCAGCATCAGGGTGGCCAGGATTGCGAAATGCTGCGACAAGCTCAAGTGCATCCCCGCGGCCTGCGCTGTGAATTCCGCGGCCATCGACAGATAAACGCTGGACCCCGTCATATTGAAGCTGTATCCCGTCGGTATCACAAAAGAGACAATCCAGTTCGGCACGCCGAACGCTTCCATGCGCTCCATGGCCAGCGGCAGGGCTGCCTCCGACGTCGTAGTTGCAAAACCAATCGCCGCAGGCTCAGCCACTGCCGCAACGAATCTGCGCAGCGGGATGCGAAAAACGAGGAGCATCGGAATCATGACAAGCAAGCAGAATGCGCCCAGCGCTGCATAGTAAGTCAGCACCAGCTTTGCCAGCGGAAGAAGCGTAGCCAGTCCCATGCTGCTCACCGTGTATGCCAGCGCAGCGCCAGCAGCGAGCGGTGCAAGAACCATGACAATGCGAGTCAATTGAAACATGGTTTCTGCAAGCGACCGAAGGACTGAAACCAGCGGCACTCGCTTTTGCTCAGGCAGCAGTGCCAACGCCGTCCCGAACATCACCGAAAAAATGGCCACCTGTAAAATCTGATTCTGAGCCACGGCTTGGGCGATATTTTCCGGGAACAGGCCAACAACTATCTGCTGCCAGGTCTGCACACTTCCCGCAACAGGGGATGCGTCCGGAACAGATGGGAGCGAAATGCCCCAGCCCACGCCGGAGAGACTCATTGCCACTGCGCCGATGATCAAACCCAGCGTTGTCACTACCTCAAAGCAGATGAGAGCTTTGAGGGCCGCTCGGCCGATACTGCGCAACTGGTTGTGCCCGGCTATTCCCGTAGTAATGCTCGCAAACAGCAGCGGCGCCACGATCATGCGAATCAAACGCAGAAACAAATCGCTGAAAAAATGAGTTTGCCCGGCCATGCCGGGCGCATCCAATCCCAACTCCACCCCGGCCAGCATGGCCAGGAATGTCCAGAAGATCAGGGAGGGTCTGCGCAGTCCTCCAAGAGCAAACAATGCGATACCCGCTACGCGAAGCGCCGTACCAGGTGCAACCTGACCCAGCAGACTCGCAGCAACGCCGGCGAGCCAAACGGCCGCGCCGGCGAGTGCGAGAATCGCGAAGAGTCGGGCCTTGCCGCTCGGCTGGGTGGCAATCGGATTGAGCATCATTGCTTCAACTCCAGGGCAGATTGAGCCTCATGCCGTCTGCTTTCCCGATTAGGGCCGCTGCAATTTCATAGCCTCCGCCGTGACATCCGTATACTTCAGTCCAGCGCCGGTATTGAAGATTACGACCTTATCTGTAGCCTTGAGGGTTCCATTGGCCAGCAGCTTGTCGTATGCCGCGGTAACAGAAGCACCTTCCGGCGAAAGAAATATCCCTTCATTCCTGGCCCAATCGAGGATCGAGGCGAGAATTTCTTCGTCGGTAACGGCAAGCGCGATTCCCTCTGAAGCCCGCAGAATGTCGAGAATGATGGCGTCGCCGTAGGGCTTTGGAACACGCAATCCTGCGGCGAACGTGGAGGCATTCTGCCACATCTGGCTCACGTTGGCTCCAGCATCGTAGGCTCGTGCAACCGGAGCGCAACCCGCTGCCTGAACGGCGATCATGCGTGGCCGCTTGCCCGGCTTGACCCAACCCAATTGTTCCATCTCCTCGAATGCCTTCCACATGCCGATAAGCCCGACTCCGCCGCCGGTGGGATAAAAGACCGCATCGGGATACTCCCAACCCAGTTGTTCCACCAACTCATAGCCCATCGTCTTCTTGCCTTCGATGCGGAATGGCTCTTTGAGTGTGGAGATGTCGAACCATCCTTCCTGCTGCTTGCGCTCATTAACGATGCGGGCACAGTCGGAGATCAATCCATCGACCAGTGTGACCTTTGCGCCATAAGCAATCGCCTCTACGTAGTTCGCAAACGGGACATCGTGGGGCATGAAGATATGGGCTTCAATCCCAGCCGCGGCGGCATAGGCAGCCAGCGCTCCGGCAGCATTTCCAGCCGACGGGACGGCAAGCTTCTTCAATCCATAATGCCGCGCCATGGTCACGGCCATGGCCAATCCACGGGCCTTGAAGGTTCCGGTTGGATTGGCGCCCTCTTCCTTTACAACAACACCGGGATACCGCTTGCTCTGCAGCATGGGCGTCCAGCCCTCGCCGAGCGTGACGGGAACAACATCGGGCAGCACGGAACGATAACGCCACATGCCTCTCCACGTTGTGCCAGTATCTCCAGCGATGGCATTGCGTGCTTCGGTACCTTGCAGATGCGAGAGGTCATAGCGCACAAAAAGCGAACCGGCAGGCTGATCCGCGCATTGCGTGCAAACGGTTTGTGGTGACTCGGCAGAGATCCTCGCGTGGCAGCGAGAGCATTCCAGAAAAGCGATGGACGGCATGGGGTTCCTTTTTGTACGTCGGTGATATATCACATACTAACTAGCAGGTGAAGTAGAATGCAAGTGACCATGATGCATTCCATGAAGAAGCTTGAAGCTCCCCAAAACCTCACCGCCCTCGCCTACAACAGCATCAAAGCGTACATCTTGCGCGTAGATCTCGATGAAGACACGCGCCTGAC
>JAATFE010000098.1 GCA_015655365.1 Terriglobales bacterium | reverse complement strand
GTTCCGACTCGGGCAGGGCGAAGACCAGTTCCCGGATGCCGCGCGGCTTGGTGAAGCGGACGGCGGTTCCGGCGGCGTTGCGCACGTTGTTGACCGTGGCCTTGGCTTGTTTGCCCAGGCCCACGATCAGCAGGCGCTTGGCGGTCAATCCGGCCGGAGCGTGCAAGAGCAGGGTCTCGTTGGCGCCGGCCTTGTATTCGCCGCTGGCCAGCACGGCAGCCGCGGCGGCCTTCACCGCTTCATCGGCTGTGAGCAGCACGGGCAAGGGCTTGGCGTCGGACGCTTTCGAGGTTTGGGTGTCGACGGCCAGAACGGCCAACAGTTCAGACTCGATTCCGGCAAGGTTGGCAAAAGACAGTTGGGTCTGCATGGTGCTCATTATTTCACCATGAAGACCCCTTGGAGCAAAACAGGGGGAGACTGCTGGCGGAGGAACACCATGGAGAATCTTCAGGAAGCGGATCCAGGTCCTGGCGCTTACAGGTCCGGATCGATCTGTTTCTCAAGCCATTCAACAGCCTTGATCCGCCAGCGGGGTTCTACCGTCGCATTAATATAGCGCTCGTGAGAGTAGCCCCGCGATTCCCTTGCCCGGCGCTTGTACTGTGCTGTGGCGGCAACCGAGTCGAGGATGATGCAACTGTACAGCATCCCGGCTCTCTTGAAGAGCTGTATGCCATCGGCGATCTCCTCCTGGGTCTCCGGATCGAGATCGTTTCCCCGCAAAGTGCGCATATCGATCAGAACGCCAAAAGAATGAGGAGCTCCGACAAGGGCCCTAACCGCCTCCTGACGCCATTGCTTCATCTCGTCGAGGCTAATGCTTTCTCCAAATACGAGTCCGAAACCGAAACGTTCCTTGGTAATCCTTAACATAACGTGCCACCTAAACCTATCGTAAAACCAAACTACAGTTTATCGGCTGTAGCGAGGGGAGAGTTGAAAGCGAAGGAGCGGAAACTCCAGAGTCTGGACGGGCTGCAAGGGCGGCCTTATCGTCCCATGCGATGCTTGCTGGCGTTGATGGCGGCGCGGGCTTCGCGGTCGGCTTCGCGCGTGCGCTCGGTTTCGCGCTTGTCCCAGTCCTGCTTGCCCTTGGCCACGGCCAACTCGCACTTCACCCGCCCATTGCGGAAGTAAAGCCGGGTGGGGATGAGCGTGTGGCCCTTGATCTGCGTCTTGGTGAGTAGCTTGCGAACTTCCTCTTTGTGGAGGAGCAGTTTGCGGGTGCGTGTTTCGTCGTGATTCGCGATATTGCCGTGGGAGTAGGGACCGATATGAACGTTGAGCAAAAAAGCCTCGCCGTCCTTGATGAGGCCGTAGGAGTCCCGGAGGTTGGCCTTGCCCTCGCGGATGGACTTGACCTCGGTGCCGCGCAGGGCGACCCCGGCTTCGAATTTGTCCAGCAGAAAGTAGTTATGGCTGGCGGCGCGATTGTGTGCGGCGTCCCGCTCTCCGGAAGCGACCGGGTCGCGGGGGCGGACCGCTTTCTGCGGACCGGCTTTTTCTTGGGGAACGATTACGTGACTGGTTTGGCGCGCCATAATGGAACTTCCTTAAGTCCTTATCCTAGCATTGACGCGGGTTTCGGCGGCCTTGCAGCGGGGCTTTGCTAAAATGGGGGCATTGCAAGTTGAGAAGAAATAACCATGGAAATCGCGTCCCGGGCGGCCAAGGCGGCCCGCAAAAGTTCGCCAAGCAGGGCGGGCCTGAGGAGACGCTGGGGAGTTCGATGAACCGCCGCGCTCACGTACAGGCTGCCTCCGGATCCACTTTTACCCGATCCGCATTCGCTGGAGCCGCTTTCTGGGCTGCGCTTTTTGCCGTAGTGGTTGTCTTTGGCCTCACATGTGCTCCTCTTCATGCTGCGGATTCGGCCAGCGCCTTGTTCAAGCGCGGCGAGGCGGCCGAGGCGCGCGAGGACTACGATGCCGCGTTCGACAATTATCAGAGGGCATATGCCAAAGCTCCCAAGGACCTGCGCTATCGCACTGCCGTCTATCGCGTGAAGGTTACGGCCTCGTCTCAGCATCTGAGCAAGGGCCGAAAGCTGTTCGAGGCTGGCGACGAGCAGGGCGCGTTGAGCGAATTTCTGCACGCCGCCGAGATCGACCCCGGCAACGAGGCTGCACAGCAGGAGATTGCCCGCGTCCGCCAGAAGCATGGCGAAGCAACCCCGCAAAAGACCGAGACCAGCATCTCCGAGGCCAGCGGCAACCAGGGTGAAATCGACTCGATGGCATCTCCGGCCATGCTCAGACCGGTTTCTAACGAGCCGCTCACGCTGCACATGTCAGAGGACGCCAAGGTTATTTACCAGGCCGTTGGCAGAGCCGCCGGGGTCAATGTTCTCTTCGATCCGGACTACACGTCGAAGCGCGTTCAGGTGGATCTGAACAACGTTTCGCTGCTCGACGCCCTGCGCATTGTGGGCACTATGTCGAACACCTTCTGGCGTCCGGTCACTTCCAATACGTTGTTTGTGGCGCAGAACACTCGCGCCAAGCGAACCGAGTTGGACGAGCAGGCGGTTCAAACCTTCTACCTCACCAACGCCTGGCAGCAGAACGACCTGAATGACGTCCAAACGGCTTTGCGCAACGTGCTGCCCAACGCCAAGGTCTACGGCGTGGCCAGCCAGAATGCCATCGTGATGCGGGCCACCCCCGACGAATTGCTGCTGGCGCAAAAGCTGATCGACGATTTGGACAAAGCGCGCGCCGAGGTGATCGTAGACATCGCGGTTCTCGAAGTGAGCAAGAACTGGGAGAAGAATCTCGGCCTGGCCTGGCCCAGCAGCGCGGGTGTTGCCCTGCAGACCAGTACAACCACTACGTCCGATGCATCCGGTTCAACCCCGACCACCACATCCACCCCCACCATCTACGATCTGTCCCATCTCAAGGCATCGGACTTTGCGGTGACCATCGGGGCGGCCACGGCCAACCTGCTGCTGAGCGACACGAACACCAAGATCCTGCAGAATCCGCGCATTCGCGCCACCGATCAGCAGAAGGCCACCATGAAGATCGGTTCGCGTATCCCCATCGCCACCGGTTCGTATCAGACCGGTGCTGCCACCGCCGTGGTTAGTTCCCTGGTCAACACCCAGTTCCAATACCTCGACGTGGGCGTGAACATCGAGGTTACTCCGACCGTTCACTTCGACCACGATGTGACCCTGAAGATCAAAATCGAGGTCACATCGCAAAGCAGCTCCGTCACCATCAGCGGTGTCACCGAGCCCATTATCAGCCAGCGTGTCGCCGAACAGGTCATCCGCCTGCGCGAGGGCGAGGCCAACATTCTGGGCGGCATCCAGGACAAGGAGGATATGTCTGCCTGGTCCGGCGTTCCGGGATTGAGCGCGATTCCGGGGCTCAAGTATCTGTTTGGCGCCAAGGACCACAAAATCACCGACGATGAGATCGTCTTTCTCCTCATCCCCCACATTGTCCGCACCCAGGATTTGCAGCCGGTGAACCTGCGCACCATCGACACTGGACAGGGTCAGTCGATCGAGTTGCGCCACACTCCCGGCGATACACCGATTACCATTCCGACAGCCCCGGCAAAGCAGGCAACCCCGGCGCGGTCTACCGTGGGTACGGTTCCCGGCCAGACTGCGGAGTCCGCGGCTCCCGCGGCGCTGGCGCAGTTGCGCGCAGCCGCGGACGCGAGCGGCGATGCCGCGACAAAGGCCAACTCTGCCGCTGCCAGCCAGCCCCATCCGGTTCTTTCGCAACCGGTGAGTTTTGCCCTCAATCCGCCGGCCGGTCCGGTGGCCGTAGGCGCCACCTTCCAAATTCCGGTGGTGCTGATGGGCGGAGTCGATATTGCTTCGGTTCCCATGCAGCTTAGTTACGATCCGGCCAAACTCTCGCTGGTCAACGTGGACTCCGGCGACCTGCTGGGCCATGACGGCCAGGCCGTGGCGCTGGTCCATCGCGACGACGGGCCGGGCACGATTACCGTCAACGCCTCGCGTCCGCCGGGTGCGGTCGGGGTGAGCGGCGCGGGTGTGGTCTGCGTCCTCAGCTTCCAGGCAAAGACCGCCGGCGAAAGCGTTCTGTCCATCACCCGTCCCGCGGCGGTCAACAGCGCTCAGCAACAGGTGCCGGCCAAAGGCGCACAGATCAGCATCTCAGTGCGCTAGAGCAATTACAGAGTCGATCCGGCGTGCGAAGATCCAGCAAAGTGGTCTTCTCGCCTTGTCTTTTGCGGCGGATAACCGTCGCCGGGGGCTGGCGAGGGGACGCTGAGATCGCAGTCGAGCAACCCGGAAAGAGCGTCAGGGAGCAGGGAAGATGGGCCTCGTGCCAAAGAGAGAAGTCCCGCCAATTCGCAAGCGCAACAAGGGCGAGCGGGGCCTCACGCTGGTCGAGTTGATTGTGACCGTGGCGATTCTGTCGATCCTGGCCGGGGCCGCGGTGCCCATTGCCCGCTTCAAGGTGAAGCGGGAGAACGAACGGGAGTTGCGCCGCAACCTGTGGGAGATGCGCGACGCCATCGACCACTACAAGGACGCGGCCGACCGGGGCGCCATTCAAACCAAGCTCGACAGCCAGAACTATCCGCCCGATCTGGAGACGCTGGTCAACGGTGTGGACATTCAGGGCAAGAAGGTCAAGTTTCTTCGCCGCATTCCGGTGGACCCCATGACCGGCAAGGCCGAGTGGGGGTTGCACTCCATGCAGGACGATCCGGGTTCGGACTCCTATGGCGGGCAAAGCGTTTTCGATGTGCATTCCAAGTCCATGGGAATTGCCCTGGACGGCACCAAGTATTCCGACTGGTAGGGAAACAGCGGAGCTAGCGGAGTTGGCGGAGTTAGCGAGGCAACTCGGCTAACACGAGCGAAGCGAGGCTAGCCCCGCCAACACGTACGAGAGGTTTCATTGAGTATGGGACGCAAGAAAGACGCGGGTTTCACGCTGGTCGAGCTGATGATCGTCATGGCCATCATCGGCGTCCTCTCCTTGGTGGCCATCCCGAGCTATATCAGCGCTGTCAAACATGCCCGGGAAGCGGTGCTCAAGGAAGATCTGCATGTGCTGCGTTCGGCCGTCGACTCTTACACTATGGACAAGCAGAAGGCGCCCCAGTCGCTGGACGATCTGTTACAGGACGGCTATTTGAAGAAGATTCCCGAGGATCCGATGACTCGCAGCACGACGACCTGGGTCACGAATCTGAGCGACTCGTTGCACTCGCTGGATCAGACCGACCCCGGCATCGACGACGTCCACTCGGGCTCCGATGAGGTTGGCTCCGACGGGCAGCCCTATTCTGCCTGGTGAATCCGGCGTCTGGAAAGTTCGCTTTTACCGCAAAAGTGCTTCATTTTGAACAGTAGACAGCCATTCCAAACCGAGGTCGCGCAGGATTTCGTGGACTTGGTCAAGAAACAGGTGGCCAGCGGGCGGCTAGAGCATTTTCGGAATACATATAGACTTTTTAAGGGGCGTGCAAGGTGCCTTTTTCTTGAGAAAAAAGGCACTTAGCCGCGTGCTTTCGGTCTACAGCAATTCCGAAAATGCTATAGGGGTTGCGGTGGAGGTTGGTTTGGGAGGCAGGGGCCAAACCGAAGTGCACCGCTTTTCGCCCCGGAAGCGTCGTGAACCTCTCAGCTTTGCTGCTCGCCCGCGCTCTCGATCCGCGCCCATAACTCCTTGATTCCGTAGCCAGTCTTGGCCGAGATCGGCAAAACTTCGTCCAGTTCCAGCCCTTTCTTCAGGGCCAGCAGGTTGCGGGTGCGCTCGTTGCCGCTGAGGCGGTCGACCTTGGTGGCCACTACGGCCAAATTGCGGTCTTCGGCCCGCAGCCAGTCGATCAATTGACGGTCGCTTTCCTGTGCGGGCACATTCGAGTCCACCAGGCAGATGCACAGCTTGAGCGTCGAGCGAATGGCGAGATAAGGTTCGATGAAGGCCGGCCAGCCCGACGAAATCGACTTCGAAATCTTGGCGTAGCCGTAACCCGGCAAATCGGCAAAGACCAGCTTCTTGCGCTGGCTGGTGTCCAGAAGGGCAAAAAAGTTGATAGCCCGCGTGCGGCCCGGCGTCGAGGAAACTTTGGCCGCCTTCTCGCCGGTCAGCGTATTCAGCAGGCTTGATTTGCCCACGTTCGAGCGGCCCAGAAAGGCAATCTCCGGCACGCCGGGAGCAGGGAACTGTTCCGCGGCCATTGCCGAGAGAAGAAATTGTGTCGTATAGCGCATAAGTTTGAGCCGGTCAGCGGGTCAGCAACCCCAAAAGCCTTTCTCACTTGAGGATACAGGAGATGTATCCGCAAAGCCCTTTTCGATGCCCGGCAGGCGCAGCGTCAGCGTCAGGCCGCGCAGAACCATGAAGCACGCGAAGGCGCACCAGAGCCCTTGATTCCCCCACAGCTTCTCCAGTGCCATCGCCAGCGCCAGGTAGCCGGCAAAGGAGATCGCCATCGAGTTGCGCAGGTCGCGGGCGCGGGTGGCGCCGATGAAGATGCCGTCCAACTGGAAGCCCCAGACAGAAACCGCGGGCAGCGCCACCGCCCAAGGCAGATAGCGCGTGGCCAGCAATCGCACCGCCTCCTGATTGGTGAAGATCCGGATGAGCGCGCCGCCAAAGGCGAAGTAGACCAGCGAAATGAGCACGGCCACAACGAAGGCCGAAACGGTAGAAGCACGCAGAACGGCGCGGTAGTCGTCCCGGCGCCGTGCGCCGATGGCCTCGCCCACCAGCGCTTCGGTGGCGTTGGCAAAGCCGTCCAGCGCGTAAGAGGCGATGCTTTGCAGGTTCAGCAGCACGGCATTGGCGGCCAGGGTGG
>JAATFE010000202.1 GCA_015655365.1 Terriglobales bacterium | reverse complement strand
GAACGCTGAGCGGGCCACTCTATCTGAACGGCGATCCGACACAACCCTTGCAGGCTGCGGATAAGCACTATGTGGATTCGACCTTCAGCATGGAGGTTCCCATTTCCGGCGGCAGCATGACAGGGGCGCTGTCCGGACCAAGCATCACGGCAACGCAGCTTGGCGGAACCTATCAGGTGGACCAGTTCCCCGGCGCGGACTTTGGGGCCAAGTTACAAGCCTGCCTGGGCCGGGTGAACGCGACTTATGGCGGAACTTGCGACGCGCGCAACTTTTCGGGGACCTTGTCGATGGGGTCGAACGTGACGATTTCGACGGCGAACGCAACGATCCTATTGCCGTGCGCCACGATTTCGACCGCCAGTCAACTCGTTGTGACAGCAGGGACGAGAAACGTGGCGCTGCGCGGCTGCGCCTTGCGTGGAGCCAGCACCGCGAGCGGAAGCCAAGGCGGCACGGTGCTTCTCTACTCAGGAACGGGTGCGATGGTGCAGGTGGGAGATCCAACCTATGCGACGGACACGATGGGCTTTCACCTGGATAACGTGGCGATCAATATCACCGCGGCCAGTAATGCGACGGCGCAAGCCTTGACGGCCTATCGCACGCAAGAGTTGGACCTGGAGAGCCTGTATCTTCTTGGTAACTCGAACCAGACGGGGATGACACTGGATGGAACGGGGAATTACACGGGAGGAACTTTTGTAGACAACGCGTTCAATGGATTCCAGACGGCTGTGAATGCAATCGGGCATCAGATTGCGAATCCGGCGACGACGGACTGGCTGAATGCGAGCACGTTTGTGCGGTTGCACATCGACTGCCCTACCAGCGCAGGGAATCCCGTGAGCGGGACTTATGGGATCAACCTGCAACAGGGGGATGGAAACACCTTTACTGGCGGCGACGTGGAGGGGTGCTCGACGGCATTGCACCTGGGGCCGAATGCGCAGAACAACACTATCGTAGGGCTGCGCAACGAGGACTCGAGCAATCAGGTTGTGGCGGATGCGGGAAGTTCGTATAACAACTGGATCACTGGCGGAACGATGTTTACCGGGCAACTGACGGACAACGGAACGCGCAACAGCTTTCTCGATTCGTTTCACCGCAGTTTCAACGGCATCAAAGGAGATTGGTACGGGAGCCAACAGGATGCGACGGTGACCAACCACTATCGCATCGGAATTGGCGCGGGGAACGAGCGCGGACTGCTGGACAGGTACCAGACGGACTACGGCTATCGCTGGACGACCGGCCTGAGCGATGCAACCGCGGGCGAGCAGTTCTATCAAGTCCTCGATGAGTTGAACAACGTGTACCGACT
>JAATFE010000346.1 GCA_015655365.1 Terriglobales bacterium | reverse complement strand
GTAGCTTCTCCGCGCGCCCAGGAGCCGAAGATGAAGACGCGCGAAGGATTAGCGACCTCGATGGCCGTTTTGACGGCGATATCGACCTTTTCCGGCGTGGGACGCCAGCTCTGGCGGAAGTCTTCGAGGTTGACGGCGGTCAGCATGGGGGCCTCGGAGCCAGTTTAGCCGAGAAGGCAGGCGGACAGTTGGGAGAAGTTCGGTTTCATCTTCAAGGCGCCTCTGTTCACTAAGCTGCCGGAGACCTCTTCTTCGCTGCCCTGAGGAGCACGCGAAGGGCCTCGTTTACCGATTGGGCGTCGGGAAAGGCGGCAGCTACGTCGGGCTCCAGCGTCACCATGACAACGTCTTTCGGGAAACGATCCGTGTACTTGCCGCGAACCGTGTTGGAAAAATCGTATTCGTCGCGCATATTGTCTTCACTATCCACAAACTCAGGATTGCTCATACTGCCTCCTTTCTTTGGGCTCGGCCTTGCGGGCGCTGATGATTCGGATGGTCTGTTCGTCTTCCGTGTGCACTACCACCAGAAGCAGTTGCCGGACCGACTTTCCGAGAGCGATCCATCGCTCCTCATCATGAGAATGCTCCAAATCGGGCCGAACCAGCAAGAGGGGATCGCGAAAAACGTGGCGGCCTCTTCGAAATCTACGCCGTGCTCGCCCCAATTCAAGAGGGCTTTTGCAGGGGCCCAGACAATCGACTGGGGCTGCACTTATACGCCCACCGGGAAAGGCTTGGGGCTGGACTCTTCGCTGGGGGCTGCGCCGGTGCGCCAGCGCTCGAAGCGGCCTTGCAAAAGACTCATCAGGCCGGTGTACCAGTAGCCCACTACAAAGAGGATCAGGAACGGGGCGGTGAAGTAATTGTGGTTGGAGAAAGTGTAGATAATCGCCGCCATGAACCAGCAGCCGCAGAGCAACTCGATCCAGGGAATCAGGACGAGGCGCTTGCGGTACTTGGCAGCCTGGGACTTTTCGCCCTTCTTGGCCACGCGGTACTTGGGGGTGCGGACAAAGGCGCTCTTGATGCCGAAGAGAGCCTCCATCACGGCCTTGGTGTTGGTGACGGTGAGGCCGATGCCCAGGGCCATCAACAAGGGCAGATACCAGAAGGTCTTGAGCCAGTTTTTGGGGTAGAGGATCCGCTGACTCACGATGTAGAAGACGGCAATGGAGAGAGTCGAGGCCGTGAACAGGGGAAAGTCGATCAGCAGCATCTGGAACCAACCCTGGTAGAAGCGCACGATCATGGATGGAACCAGGAGCACCGTCATGACGATCATCAACGGGTAGCTGAGGTTGGCGGTGAGGTGCTGCACGGCCTCCCACTTTTTGCGCCAACTGGCATCGGACTTGAATACCAGGGGCAGAATCTTGATGGAGGTCTGGATGAGGCCCTTGGCCCAGCGGGCCTGCTGCGTCTTGAAGGCCGTCATCTCGATGGGCAGCTCGGAGGGACATTCGACTTCGGGCAGGTATTTGAACTTCCAGCCGGCCATCTGCGAGCGGTAGCTGAGGTCGGTGTCTTCGGTGAGGGTGTCGTGCTGCCAGCCGCCGCCGTCGGAGATGGCTTTGACGCGCCACATGCCGGCGGTGCCGTTAAAGTTGAAGAACTCGCCGGAGCGGCAGCGGGAGCCTTGTTCGAGGACGAAGTGGGCGTCGAGCAGGATGGCCTCGATCTGGGTCATGATGCTGTAGTCGCGGTTGAGGTGGGTCCAGCGGGTCTGCACCATGCCGATTTCGGGCTGGGCAAAGTGGTGGATCACCTTCATGAGCCAGTCTTTGGGCGGGACAAAGTCGGCGTCGAAGATGGCGACGAACTCGCCCTTGGCGACCTTGAGGCCGGCATCGAGCGCGCCCGCTTTGTAGCCCATGCGGTTGGTGCGATGGATATAGACGATGGGATTGCCGAGGGCGGCGTAGCGCGCCACGATGCCGGCGGCTACAGCCTGCGTTTCGTCGGTGGAGTCGTCGAGGACCTGGATTTCTAGCTTTTCGCGCGGGTACTCCATGGCGCAGACCGCTTCAATGAGGCGGTCGATGACAAACTGCTCGTTGAAGATGGGCAGTTGCACGGTAACGCGGGGCAGCTCGTCAAAGTATTGGGCCGGGTTGGGCTGATAGTTTTTCTTGTATTTGTAGTAGACGTAGACCATGGTGTAGCGATGGACGCCGTAGACGGCCAGAGCGATCATGACCGCGAAGTAGGGCAGGAGCAGCGCCAGGTCGAAGGGGTTCCAGTGATAGAGGCCCTTGAAAGTCTGGTCGGTGGTCTGCATCGCTTTGATGTAGTGGCGGAGGCTGTTCTGGGGCGCAAAGGCCAAATAGGAAGCCACCTGCGTCAGCAGTCCGTGAAACAGGCTTGCGGCAGGTTGAAGACGGGTCAAAAGCGCGGCAAACAGGGGCGTGCCTCCACGATCAGGATACCGACCATTGTACGTGATGGAGGG
>JAATFE010000525.1 GCA_015655365.1 Terriglobales bacterium | reverse complement strand
GCTCCAGCCTATAACTGGACCGGCGAGCAGAAGAAGTTTCTCGCCGCTTTGGCCAAGGACCTCAAAGAGCACGCAGGCAAGAGCGTGGTGATTCCGGGGCTCTATCAGCACCCGGCGGTGCAATCGCTCGCCCTCGCGATCGACAACGCGCTCGGCAATGTGGGCAAGACCGTTCTGCCGGCCGGCGATTCGTCGAATCCGCTTGGATCGCAACAGACGGAAGACCTCAAGGCGCTGGTTGCCGATCTCAACGCGGGCAAAGTGGATTGGCTGGTGATTCTGAACGCCAACCCCATCTACAACGCTCCTGCCGATCTCGAGTTTGCCTCAGCCTTCGACAAAGCCAAGCTCGTTGCGCATTTAGGCTCGCACTTGGACGAAACCGGGCAGATTGCCCACTGGCACATTCCCGCGGCGCACTACCTGGAATCGTGGTCCGACGCGCGCGCTTATGATGGCACGGTTTCGATTGTGCAGCCGCTGATCGATCCGCTCTATGGCGGCAAGACGGCGCACCATTTTCTTCAAGCATTGCTGAGCGAACCGGGTTTGAGCCTCTACGATGCAGTGCGCGAAACCTGGAAACCGGTCATCAAGGGCGATTTCGAGACTGGCTGGCGCAAGGCGCTGCACGCTGGGTGGATTGAAGGCACAGCGTCTCCTTCGTTGGGCACTGACATCGGGATGGACCCGGCCAAGCTGAAAGTTCCCGCGCCGGTGGCAAAAGAAAATATCGAAATCATCTTCCGCCCCGACCCCAACGTTTACGACGGCCGCTGGTCCAACGTCGGTTGGTTGCAGGAACTTCCCAAGCCCGTCACCAATCTCAGTTGGGACAACGCCGCCCTGGTTTCCGGCGCCACGCTGACCAAGCTTGGCCTCGAAGAGGACGACATTGTCGAGCTGACCGTCCAAGGCCGCAAGGTCAAGGCCCCGGTGCTTGTGGTTCCCGGCCATCCCGATAACTCGGTGACGGTCTATCTTGGCTACGGCCGCCAGTTTGCCGGCCGCGTAGGCTCTGGCGCGGGCTTCAACGCCTACTTGATTCGCACCGCAGATGCTCCGTTTTACGCCACCGGCTCCATCAAGAAAGTCGAAGGCAAGTGGGGTGTGGCCGTCACCAAGAGCCACTATCAGGACCACCGCTCGAAGACCTTTGGCGGGCAGGGCAACGGCAACAATTCGCTCGAAGCCAATGAGGCCATAAGCGAGCGCGGCATTATTCGCTACGCCACGCTCGACGAGTATAAGGCCAATCCCGGCTTTGCCAACGAGGGTGAAAACCACTCCAAGACCGATCGCGACAACACCATGTTTCCCAACTGGGAATACAAGGACAATGCCTGGGGCATGTCCATCGACATGAACAGTTGCACCGGCTGCAACGCCTGCATCGTCGGCTGTTATGCCGAGAACAACATAGCCGTCGTGGGCAAGCAGCAGGTGCGCATTGGCCGCAACATGCAGTGGCTGCGCATCGACACCTACTTCGAAGGCGATCTGTCTGCCCCCCGCGCCCACTTCCAGCCCATGGCCTGCCAGCACTGCGAGAACGCTCCCTGCGAGCAGGTTTGCCCGGTCGGCGCAACGGTGCATTCGCCCGAAGGCCTCAACACCATGGTCTACAACCGCTGCGTAGGCACTCGCTATTGCTCCAATAACTGCCCCTACAAGGTGCGGCGCTATAACTTCCTGCTCTACTCCGACTTTGAAACCGAAAGTCTCAAGCTGCTGCGCAACCCCGATGTCTCGGTTCGCTCGCGCGGCGTGATGGAAAAGTGCAGCTACTGCGTGCAGCGCATCTCCGCGGCCAAGATCGACGCCGACAAGGAAAATCGCCCGGTGCGCGACGGCGAAATCGTCACCGCCTGCCAGCAGGCCTGCCCGGCCTCGGCCATCAGCTTCGGCAACATCAACGACAAGGCCAGCAAGGTAGCCAAGCTGCAATCCGACGAGCGCAGCTACCAGGTGCTGGCCGATCTCAATACCCGTCCGCGAACCAAGTATGTGGCCGCGGTCCTGAATCCGAATCACGAACTTGAAGCAGCGCCGGTGGAGCATCTGCCGGCCAAGGGTTGAGAGGCTCGATGGCGACCACTGACCTGAGACCGCATGATCCAACGCGCGACGCGGGCATCGATCCCGCCACGGGAGAGTACCGGGTTATTGCGCCCGGCCAAACCTTCCGGTCGGTCACGGAAAAAATCTCGCGCATTGTGCTCACCCCGGAGACGCCGCTGGGCTGGTTCGCCCTGTTCGCCGTGGGCGGCGCGGTGGCCACTGTGCTCATCGGAGCCCTCACCTGGCTCTTCCTCATCGGCGTCGGCATCTGGGGCATCACGCAGCCGGTGGCCTGGGGCTTCGCCATCATCAACTTCGTCTGGTGGATCGGCATCGGCCACGCCGGCACGCTGATCTCCGCCATTCTGCTGCTTTTCAAGCAGACCTGGCGCAACTCCATCAACCGCTT